>DATAZJ010000626.1:0-4386 GCA_036272115.1 Rhodopila sp.
ATGGAGATGATCACCAGCCTCGGCGGTGATCGGCAGGCCAGGGCGCGTTGCAGCATCGACAGGGCCTCGATCGCTTCGGACCCGCCCATGGCGAGGTTGGCGACACGCACCGGCAGCCTGGCCGGGATGATGTCGGCGGCGGCACGTGAGTCCCCCAGGACGATCACTTCGCCGAGGTCGCAGGTGTCCAGCATCGTCTGCTTGGCGCGCCATGCGGTGTATTCGATATCCATGAAGGCCATCGGCATCCTGACCACCCAAACCCAGAGAGCGGCGAAACTCACGACGGCGGATAGTGCGAACAGGGTCAGGTAGCGCACCGGGTCAGAACCGGAAATACAGGAATTCGCTGGTGCCGCCGGCGGCGAGCACGCCTAGCGTGGCGGCGCATCCCATGGCGACGGCCCATTGCGGCGATGGCCGCCAGGCGAAACGGGACGTTGGCTCATTCAGCATCCATTGCCGCGTGGTCGGGGCCAGCCAGACGATCGCATACAGGCAGACGAGCCAGAGAATTTGCGCGGGCACGTGGATATCCGGCTGGAAATCACCCGCGCCGTGCAAGCCGATCATGCCGGCAAGCATCGAGGCCGCCTTCCCCACCGTCGTGGCGCGAAACAATACGGACGCGAACAGCACACAAAGATAGGTCAGCGCGACACTTGCGACCGGTGGCAGGGTCGGCCCGCGTTTCACTCGCCAGGCGTGGTTGACCAGCAGGAACGCCGCGTGCAGCAGGCCAAACGCCAGAAACAGCAACGTGGCGCCGTGCCAGAGTGAGATCAGCACCATCGTCATCACGATCGGCGCGCCGATCATCGTGACGAAGCCGGCGATCGTCGCCTGCGATCGCGCATCGATCGGCCGCCCGTGGGCCTTTCGCCAGCGCAGCATCGCCAGGGTCATCGGCGCATGCACGGTGGTCATCAGGAACCGGGTCAGCGACATGTGCCAACGCTGCCAATAGGCGGTGACGGATGTGGCGCGATAGGGCTGCTCGAAATTGTCCGGGTAGCGCAGCCCGACCATCCAGGCCACACCGATCGCCATGTCGGTGTAGCCGGAGAAATCGAAATACAGTTGCAGCGTATAGGCGGTGGCGGCCTGCCACGCCGGAAACAAGGTCAGCGTGTCCGGGTGGGCGAAGGCCGGGCCGACCACGGTCAGCAGCGGATCAGCCAGCAGGGTCTTTTTCAGCAATCCGATGACGAAGAAGCCGCCGCCGGTTGCCACGTTTCCGCTGGTGAGCCGCCAGCCCTTGGTGCGGGCGAATTGCGGCAGCGTTTCCCTCGGGTTGAGGATGGGTCCGGCCAGCAGCGCGGGGAAGAAGGCGGCGAACAGGGCGTAATCGCGCGCCCTGGGCGGCGGCGTGTCCCCGCCGGCATGGTACAACAGGCAGCCGATCTGGGTGAAGGTGAAGAAGCTGAGCCCCAGGGCCGGTTCCGCATCCAGGTATTTGAACCAGCCCAGGACCGCGAGGTTCACCGCGACCCCGGCAGCGGCCCATCGTCCCGATCTGGTGGAACCGAACATCAGGTGCAGGCACAGGAGGTTGCCGCCGACCGACAGAAGCAGCAGCGGCAGGAACGCCGGGGCGCCGGCGGCGTAGAACAGCAGCGACGCGGCGATCAGCCAGGTTTTGGCCCACGCGTGCCCCCAGAGTCCGGCCACCGCGAAGCCGCACAGGACAAGCGGCAGAAAGCCCAGCAGGAACGGAAAGCCATTGAACGTCACCGCGGTCAGGCCGCCAAGAGCGCCCGCTTGGCCGCGACCATCCGGAGCAGATCGCCGACGGTGACCAGGCGGTCAATCTCGGCGAGTTCGAACTGCAAGCCGAACCGGCACTCCACCTCGACCACCACGGTGACGAGGTCCATCGAATCCCATCCCGTCACGTCCTCGAAACGCGTCGCCGGCGCGCATTCCAGCGAGGGGTCGAGCAACACTTCGCGGAGGATGGTGGTAATCTCGGCTAAGGGTCCGGCCACGACCTGCTCCTTCCATAAGGCAGGCCGTTGGTATAGGCGCGAAATGCTACCGAAACGTTAACGGCGGGCCCGGGGGCAGACAAGTGCTTCGACGTTGGCACCAGTGTTTTCAGTGGCCTGCTGGTCCCAGAAGCCCGCGGCAAGATGCGACGAAGTCTGGGGCAGGATACGAGACCCCGGCCTCGTCATGGCGGGCGAAGACCGCCGCCCACGCCTTTTCCGGGAACAGCATAGCAAGGCTTGGATGCCGATCTGCATCGGCATGACGGTGAGAGGCCGATCGCCGATCTGCATCGGCGTGACGATGAGAGGCCGATCGCCGATCTGCATCGGCATGACGGCGAGAGGCTGATCGTGGTCGCCGAACGACCCGATCGTTTCGCCGCACACCCTTCGTCTTCAGTGCCTTGCCGTCAGGCGTGGCCGGCGGTGTCGGACAGCAGCAATGGGTCGACCCGCAGCTTGGCGAAGGCGCGGCGCCATTTGGTGTCGTGCTGGGCGTCGAACAGCAATGTCTCGTCGGCCGGGGCGGACAGCCAGGAATTGGCCTGGATCTCCTGGTCGAGCTGGCCGGGACCCCAGCCGGCGTAACCCAGCGCGAGGACGCATTCGCGTGGACCGCCGCCCTCGGCAATGACCTTCAGCACGTCGAGGCTGGCGGTCAGGGCCATGGCGCTATCAACCTTCAGGCTGCCCTCCCCGGTCCAGTCGTTGGTGTGCAGCACGAAACCGCGGGCGTTCTCGACCGGACCGCCGGCACACAGCTTGATCTGGCGGACGGGCGGCAGCGGTTCGACGCTGAGTTGCTTCAGCAGGTCGTCGAAGGTCGGCTTGACGATGGGGCGGTTCAGGATGAGGCCCATCGCGCCTTCCGGGGTATGTGCGCACACGTAGATCACGCTCTGCTGAAAGCGCGGATCCGCCAGCGCCGGCATGGCGATCAGCAACTGACCGGTCAAGAAGCCCTCGGGGACCGGCTGACCAGGCGGGGAGGCGACAGTCTGGGAGAAGAAATTGGTCATTGGCGAAATTTGGTCTTAACCCCCCGTCTGTGCAAGCGCTTCGGTGTGGCGTCCGGCTGGTTTGTCTGCCGCCGCCGGCGTTGCTAGCTTGCGGGTCGTACTGCCAGAGGAAACCGTGCCATGCCGAACGCGACCGAATCGCCACTCGCGACATACATCGCGCATCTGAAACGCGGTGAACTGGGGTATCAGTTCAGTCCCTCGGCTCAACAGGTGGTGTTCTATCCGCGGGTCATCGCGCCCCGGACCGGCGCGGCGGACCTGGAATGGCGGGTCAGCAAGGGGCTGGGGACGGTGCATGCGACGACGGTGGTGCATCCGCAGCAGGGGCCGAAATACAATGTGTGCCTGGTCGATGTGGATGAGGGGTTCCGGATGATGAGCCGGGTCGAGAACATCGAGCCGACCCAGGTGAAGATCGGGCTGCGGGTGAAATTCCGCGTGCATGCGCCTGAAGGCGATGAGGACCCCTACCCTGTGTTTACCCCGGCGGAGGGCGTCTGATGAGCAACGTGACCCGCGGCAGCGTCGCCATCGTCGGCGCGGCAGAGTCCGACCTGGGCGCGGTTGCCGCACTGATGAGCCCGATCGACCTGATGGCGCAGGGCATCCACCGAGCGCTGGAGGATGCCGGGCTGACCTTGGGCGATGTGGATGGGGTGTTCTGCGCGACCACTCAGGCGCGGACGTCGGCGATGTCGCTGGTGGAGTATCTGGGGCTGCCGAACGCCTATACCGACAGCACGATCGTTGGTGGGTCGTCGTTCGAGATCCATGTCGCGCATGCCCATGCGGCGCTGGAGGCTGGGTTGTGTTCGGTGGCGGTCGTTGCTTATGGCAGCACGCAGCGGACGATTGGCCGCCGGGCGTCCAGTGCTCGGGAGTTCAATCCTTATGAGACGCCGTATAAGCCGTTCCTGCCGGCGACCGCTTACGCGATGGCGGCCAATCGGCACATGCACGAATATGGGACCACGCGGGAGCACATGGCCGCGGTGGCGGTGGCTGCCAGGGAGTGGGCGCTGCTGAACCCGGTGGCTTGGGAGAAGAAGCCGCTTACGATCGCCGATGTGCTGAATGCTCGGCCGATCAGCGATCCGTTTACGGTGCGGGACATCTGCCTGGTGACGGATGGCGGCGGGGCGATCGTGCTGGTGCGGGCCGACCGGGCGCGCGGCATGAAGCAGAAGCCGGTGTATGTGCTGGGCAGCGGGCAGTCGATCACGCATGCCTCGATCACTTCGATGCCGGTGCTGACGCATACGGGCGCGATCGAGTCCGGCGCGCAGGCCTATCGGGCGGCCGGGGTGAAGGCGTCGGACGTGAAGGTGCTGGCGCTGTACGATGCGTTCACCATCAACACGATCCTGTTCCTG
>DATAZJ010000627.1:0-16788 GCA_036272115.1 Rhodopila sp.
GCTGGCGGCGTTTGCCCGCGACGACGTGCGCTCTTCCGAGGCCGGGCTGAAGTATTTCGTGCTCAGCGGCTTGGCTTCGGGCTTGCTGCTGTATGGCATATCGCTGGTCTACGGCTTCTCCGGCTCGATGGATTTCCACACGTTGCGCGCGCTGCTCGTCGATCCGACCCATGCCTCGGCGGGGTTGATCGTCGGCGTGGTGTTCGTGCTGGTCGGGCTGGCGTTCAAGGTCTCGGCGGTGCCGTTCCACATGTGGACGCCGGATGTGTATGAGGGCGCACCGACGCCGGTGACGGTGTTCTTCGCCACCGCGCCGAAGGTGGCGGCGATGGCGCTGCTGCTGCGCGTGATGGGGACGTCGTTCGCCTCGCTGGTCGGGGCGTGGCAGATCCTGGTGGTGATCGTGTCGATCGCCTCGATGCTGCTGGGCGCGTTCGCGGCGATCGGACAGACCAACATCAAGCGGCTGATGGCGTATTCCTCGATCGGGCACATGGGCTATGCGCTGATCGGCCTGGCCGTGGGCACTGCCGCCGGGATACGCGGCACGCTGATCTATATGGTCATCTACGTTTTCATGACCGCGGGCACCTTCGGCTGCATCCTGGCGATGCGGCGCAAGGGCAAGCCGGTGGAGCAGATTTCAGACCTGGCGGGGCTTGGGGCGAACGATCCGGCGCTGGCGCTGGTGCTGGCGTTGTTCATGTTCAGCCTGGCCGGTATTCCGCCGATGTCGGGGTTCTTCGGCAAGCTATACATCTTCCTGGCGGCCGTGCAGGGCGGGTTGTGGACGCTGGCGGTGATCGGCGTGCTGACCAGCGTGGTGGGCGCGTTCTATTATATCCGCATCATCAAGGTGATGTATTTCGATGCGGCGGGGGAACGCTTCGACCCGCGGCCGGCGTCGCTGTCGTTCGTGGTGGCGGCGACGGGGCTGTTCACCGGGTTCTTCTTCCTGTTCCCCGCCCCGGTGGTGGCCGCGGCACAGGCGGCAGCGGGGGTGCTTTTCCGGTAGCGTCATCGTTACCGAGCCGCCGCACCTGGGCACCGTATAGCGGCAGGCATAGACGTAGGGGCGCGATTGGCTGAATGGACGCTGAACCGAACACCGCCCCACCTTTGTCCGATGGCGAACTGGTGCTGCAGTTCGAGAGTGTCGGCGACAACTGTGAACTCGGTCTGGTGCAGCGGCGGGCGGGGGTGGAGCCGCTGGGCCTGTTGCGGTTTGCCGGCGTCCCGCTGCGCAATCTGGTGCGGGGCCTGAACGCTCGGTTCGCGAACATCGCCGATCCGCGGCATATCCGCCTCAGCATCGAGCACGGCGAGTATATGGTCAAGCTGACCAAATACGATTTCACCTTCCATGCGCATGTGAAAGTCGGCGAGATGCCGCCGGAGGCGCTGCACCAGCAGCAGGTCCGCACGATCGGCTTCCTGGCCAGGAAGCTGATGTCCGACCTGGAGAGCCCGGCCAAGATCCTGGTGTTTCGGCAGAACGAGCCGGTGTCGGGTGGCGATCTGGTCGATCTGCGCATGGCGCTGTCGGCGTATGGCCCGAACGTCCTGTTATGGGTGCAGGAAGCCTGCCCGGGACATCCGCCTGGATCGGTCGCGGTGGCGGACGAGGGGATGATGGTGGGGTATGTCCGGCGCCTCGCCGCGCGGGAGACCGTGCCGGACCTGGATATCGAGTCCTGGATGCAGGTGTTGCGCCGGGCACATGCGGTCTGGCTGCGGGCGAGCGGCGGGCGGTTGGTGCATACGGCGGCGGAACCGCCGGTTCGGACGGAACTGACCTTCGGGGTCGAGGGAAATGCCGGGCCGGCGCTCGGGGGGGGCTGGTCGGGGCCGGAAGCCGGCTATCAGTGGGCGGTGGGCGAGCGAAGCCTGTTGACCGTGGAGGTTCCCGGTTCGGCGGACGAGTATTGGCTGGAGATGGATGTTACGCCCTATGTGCGGCTGCCCCTGGTGCCTCGGCAGCGGTTGGACGTGCTGGTCGGCGGGGTGCTGGTGCACAGCTTCGTCGCGCTGCCGCGCGGCGAGGTGGGCTGCGTGGTGCCCGGTCATCTGGTGGCGGGGCACAAGCAGGTCGAGATCGTGCTGGATCATCCCAACGCGGCCAGTCCGATGCTGGTGTCAGGCGACAAGGACGACAGGCGGTTGGGCGTGTCGTTCCACCGGCTTGCGCTGGTGTGTGCGTAGGGCGGATCAGTCGGTGATCGCGGCGTAGACCATGTCGCGGAACAGCACGCGGTAGTGTTCGCGCTGGATCGGGGCCTGGATCATCAGCACCGCGTACAGGCGTTCGGTCGGATCGACCCAGAACGTGGTGCCGGCGGCGCCGCCCCAATAGTAGTTGCCGACCGATCCGGGGAATGGCGCCATGCCCGGCTGGGTGCGCACGGCGAAGCCCAGGCCGAAGCCGTGCCCGGGCGGCAGCAGGTCGGCCGCGCCGCTGACCGTGCCCAGATGGTCGGAGGTCATCAGCTCGATGGTTTTGCGGCCGAGCAGGCGGGTGGCGGCGAGACGGCCGTTGCCGAGGAGCATGGCGAGGAAGCGGGCGTAGTCCATGGTGGTGGCGACCATGCCGCCGCCGCCGGACTCGAACAGCGCCGGCCGGCGGACGTCCAGCAGGGCGACGTCGGTGCTGGTCTCGGGGTCCTTGGCGAAGGGTTCGGCGATGCGGGCGTGGTCGGCGGTGGGGACGGAGAAGCCGGTGTCGGTCATGCCGAGCGGGGTGAGGATGCGGTCGGACAGGAAGGCGCCGAGGGTCTGGCCGGAGATGACCTCGACCAGGCGGCCGAGGACGTCGGTGGAGCGGCTGTATTCCCACTTTGTCCCCGGCTGGTGCAGGAGGGGCAGGCCGGCGAGTTCCTCGGCCTGGTCGGCGTTGGATTGTTTCAGGCGGGCGACGCGGGCCTGAGCGTAGGCTTTGTGGATCGGGGTGCTGCCGCGGAACTCATAGGTCAGGCCGGAGGTGTGGCGCAGCAGGTCCTGGATGGTAATGGGGTTTTTCGGGGTGGCCCGGGTGTAGCTGTCGCCCTCGATGACCCCGACCTTGGTGTCGGCGAAGGCGGGGATGTATTTGCTGATCGGGTCGCCGAGGAGCAGGCGGCCTTCTTCCCACAGCATCATCACGCCGACGGACACGATCGCCTTGGTCATGGAGTAGATGCGGAAAATCGCGTCGGTGCCCATGGGTTTGTCCGAGGCGGGGTCCTGGCGGCCGAAACTCTGGTGGTAGGCGACCTTGCCGTGGCGGGCGACCAGCGCGACGGCGCCGGGGATGTGGCCGCCGGCGATACGCTCGTTCAGCGCCGCTGACAGGCGGTCGAGGGCGGACTGGCTGAGGCCGACTTCCTCGGGCTTGGCGGTGGGCAGGGGTGCGGTCATCTGGGTGGTCCTTTTGGCGGCCTGTGTGGTGCAGTATGGCCCGGCGGACAATCGGATCAAGCCGGGGGGATCAAGCCGGGGGGACCAAAGGGGGGATCAGGGCGGGCCGGGGCGGTGGCGGCGGGTGGCACCCATGACTTCACTTTTCTTTTGACTTGCGGTGGGTCTAGCATCGGCGTGCTTCGGGTGCGCGAAGCCGTGCCCGTTCGCCAATGCAGTCAACAGGCAGGAGGACTCGGCCATGCTTTCACGTGACGAGAACGAACTGATTACCCGGGTGGCGCCCGGGACGCCGATGGGCAATGCGATGCGGCGCTACTGGATTCCGGCGTTGCTGGCTCGCGAGATCGCGGAGGCGGATGGTGCGCCGGTGCGGGTGCGGTTGCTGGCGGAGGATCTGCTGGCGTTCCGCGACAGCGAGGGGCGGGTCGGCCTGGTGGATGAATACTGTCCGCATCGGCGGGCGTCACTGTTTTTTGGCCGTAATGAGGAATGCGGGCTGCGGTGCGTGTATCATGGCTGGAAGTTCGATGTCGGCGGCGCGTGCGTCGACATGATGAACGAGCCGGAGGAGAACGACTTCAAGCACAAGGTGCAACTGACCGCGTATCCTACCTGTGAGCTGGGGGGCGTCGTATGGGCCTATCTGGGGCCGGTCGAGCACATGCCGCCGGTGCCGAAATTCGCCTGGACCGCGGCGCCGGAGACGCATCTGCACGTTACGAAAGTGATCCAGGAGTGCAACTGGCTGCAAGGGCTGGAGGGCGGCATCGACACGTCCCACGCGCCGATCATGCACCGGTTGCTGAGCGAGAGCTCGACCCGCGGCGGGTTCAAGCCGTCCAATCCCTTCGTGCGCGGCAAGGCGCCCAAACTCGTGGTGGACATCACGGATTATGGCTACCAGTACGCCGGGCTGCGGCCGTTGGGCGATGCGGAGATGCACATAAGGACCTATCATTTCGTGCTGCCGTTTCATCAGATACGGCCGTCTCGGGCCGAGAGCGGCGTGCCGCTGGTCGCCGGGCATTCCTGGGTGCCGATGGATGATGAAACGACGGTGGTCTACAACTGGGCCTATAGTCCTGGCGAGCCGCTGACCGATCTGGATCGGCAGGAGCGGGGGCTGGGGAACGGGCCGGTGCATGTCGATCCGGCGACGTTCCGGTCAAATGCCAATCGTGCCAACAATTACTTGCTCGACCGCAACGTGCAGCGGTCCGAGAGCTACACCGGCATCGACGGGATCAACGTGCAGGATCGGGCGATCCAGGAAAGCATGGGGCGTATCGTGGATCGTTCGAAGGAGCATCTGGGGCCGGCGGACAAGGCGATCATCCAGGCGCGGAAGCTGCTGCGGCAGGCGGTGAAGACTGTGCAGGCAGGCGGCGCGCCCGACGGGACCGGAACGAGCTACTATGCCTTGCGCGCGCATGAGGCGGTGTTGGCGAGTGGGTCGGATTGGCGGCGGGAGGTGACGCCGGAGATGCGGACGGAGGTTATCCTGCAGACGGTGTGATTATCGGCTTGCTGCCATGGTGCGGTCGAGGATGGTTCGGGTGCGTGTAAAACTGTCCTCGGCCGCGTCGTGATCGCAGGCCAGGCCGTGGCTCGCCTGCCATTCCCCGCCCGCCGTTCCCCGCCCGCCGTTCCTTGCGCGCCGTGGCACAGCCGGGGGACGCCGGCACGAGCCAGGCCGAGGTCCGAGCTGTTTCCCGGCGTTTTGACGCCTGCTATCCGGCTCCCAGTTCGGCGCGCACCAGTTGAACCCAGTATGCGGCGCCCAGGGTCAGGATGTCGTCGTTGAAGTCGTAGCCGGGCGTGTGGACGTGATGCACCGATCCGTCCTTGGCGGCGCCGTTGCCGATCATGATGAAGCCGCCGGGCCGGGTTTGCAGCATGAAGGAGAAATCCTCCGAACCGGTGATCGGCTGGCAGTCGGTTTCGACGTTGTCGGCGCCGACCAGGGCGGTGGCCGCGGCGATCGATACCGACGTCGGTTCGGCGTGGGTGATCAGCGGCGGGTAGCGGCGCTGATAGATCACTTCCGCCGAACAGCCGAAGGCGGCGGCCTGGGTGTGGGCGAGCTCGGCCAGACGCTTTTCCATCAGGTCGCGCACCGTGGGATTGTAGGAACGAGCGGTGCCGGTGATGGTGACGCGCGAGGGGATGATGTTGGACGATCCGGGGTCGCCGCCGTGGATGGAGCCGACGCTGATCACCGCGGTTTCGGTGGCGGCGATATTGCGGCTGACGATGGTTTGCAGGGCCATGATGAATTGCGCCAGCGGCAGGGTGGCATCCGTCGACAGATGCGCGCCGGCACCGCCATGGCCGCCTGTGCCGGTGAAGTTCACGGTCCAGGTGTCGCTGGCGGCGAGGAACGCGCCGGTGCGGGTACGGAACTGGCCCGCCGGGATGCCTGGCATGTTGTGCATGCCGTAGACGGTATCGACCGGGAAGCGATCGAACAGGCCTTGCTCCACCATTTCGCGGCCGCCGCCGAGACCTTCCTCGGCCGGTTGGAAGATGAAGGTGGCGGTACCGCCGAATTCGTCCGGATGCTCCGCCAAGTAGCGCGCGGCGCCGAGCAGCATGGCGGTGTGGCCGTCATGGCCGCAGGCGTGCATTTTACCGGGCACGGTCGAGCCGTGGGGGCGGTCCGGCACCTCCTGGATGTAGAGCGCATCGAGGTCGGCGCGCAGGCCGACGGCGCGCTGGCCGGGCTGGCGTCCCTTCAGGGTGGCGACCACGCCGGTTCGGGCGACGCCCTCGGTGACGTCCAGGCCCCAGGCTCGCAGCCGGTCGGCGACCAGGGCGGCGGTGCGGGTTTCCTCGAACCCGACCTCAGGGTGGCGATGGATATCCTGTCGGATCGCGATCAGTTCCGGCTCATACGCCTTCAGCGCGGTGAGCAAATCGTCGGTGGCCATGAGAACTCCCATCAGTGAGTTTGCTTACTTGCATGGTCGGTGTCAGTCGAGCGTGATCGGTGTGGTTCGGGTGGGTTTGCTCGGGATGGTGGCACCGGCATTGGGGCTACACTGTGAACTGTTCGGCGATGATGCGTTCGGACAGGCCTTGGTCGGGGTCGAACAAGACGGTGACGGTGACGGAGCGGTCCTCGCTGACGGCGACGGAGACCACGTCGCGTACTTCGGTGAAGTCGGCGACCGCGGCGGTGGGGCGTTTGTCGGTCTCCAGCACCTCGAACAGGACGTCGGCGCTGCTTGGCAGCAGGGCGCCGCGCCAGCGCCGGGGGCGGAAGGCACTGATCGGGGTCAGCGGCAGCAGGTTGGCGGACAGGGGTACGATCGGGCCGTGCGCGGACAGGTTGTAGGCGCTGGAGCCGGCGGGGGTGGAGATCAGGACGCCGTCGCAGGACAGTTCCTCCAGGCGCACGCGGCCGTCCACGGAGATGCGGATTTTCGAGGCCTGGCGGAGCTGCCGCAGCAGGCTGACTTCGTTGAAGGCGAGCGCTTCCTCCACCGCGCCGGTCGCGGTGATGGCGTGCATGCGGAGCGGGTGGAGTTCCGCCGCCTGGGCGCGCGAGACGCGGTTGGGCAGGTCGTCCTCACTGTATGTGTTCATCAGGAAGCCGACAGATCCGCGGTTCATGCCGTAGACGGGCACGTTGAGGGCGAGGACCTGGTGGATAGTCTCCAGCATGAAGCCGTCGCCGCCCAGTGCCACCACGACGGCGGCCTGGGGCAGGGGGCATTCGCCGTAGCGGGCGATCAGGGCCTGGCGAGCCTCGGTGGCGATGGGGGCGGGCGAGGCGACAAACGCGATCTGGCCGGCAAGGTATCCGCGGTCCTCGCTGACCGGGGGGCCGGAAACCAGGTCGCTCAAACGCGCTTCCTGTGTTCCAGGACGGGCATGTCGCGGCGCACCTTGGCGGTCAGGTCCTGGTCGATGCGGGCGGTGGTCCAGCCGATGCCGTCGGAGACCTGGGCGACGAGGTGGCCCCAGGGGTTGACCACCATCGAGTGGCCGTAGGTAAAGCGTGGGTCGCCCTTGCCTTCGAGGTGTTTGCCCCAGGTGGCGGGGGCGGCGAGCCAGCACTGGGTCTCGATGGCTCGGCCGCGGATCAGCGCCTCCCAATGGTCCTTGCCGGTGGCCAGGGTGAAGGCGCTGGGCAGGAAGATGACCTCGGCGCCTTGTTCGCGCAGCTTCCAGAACAGGTCGGGGAAACGGATATCGTAGCAGATGGCGCAGCCGACCGTGACCCCGTCGGCCTCGTAGGTGACGACCTCGTCCCCGGCGCCGTAGCTGTTGCTTTCGCGGTAGCCGGTGCCGTCGGGGGCGACGATGTCGAACAGGTGCATCTTGCGATAGCGCGCCAGTTCGGTGCCGTCGGGGTTGAACACCACGGTGGTGTTGAACAGCTTCTCAGGCCCCTGTTCGATGATCGAGCCGCCGTGGACGTGGACCTTCGCCTGCCTGGCGGTCTCGCGGAGGAATTCGTAGGCCTCGCCGCCGGGTTCGTTGGACCCTTTGGCCGGCAGGATCTCGGCGTTGGCGGTGCGGGTGGCGCGGTCGCCGCCGAGGGAGTCCCAGACTTCCGGCAGGCTGACGATATTGGGGCGGTCCTGGTCGACCGCCTGCTCGATCAGACGGCGGGCCTGGGCGATGTTTTCGGTCTTGTTCGCGCCGGGATTCATCTGCATCACGCTGACGCGCATTGTCTGGCTCCGGTTTGGAATTTGGGGGAGAGAAGCGTATCCGCCGGCTGGACGCAACAGGGGTAGCGGCTTGTATGCTGCGGCGCGGCATGGAGGAAGAGCGGATGCGGCGGATAAAGGTGTGGGATCTGCCGGTGCGGCTGTTCCATTGGGTGCTGGTGGCGCTGATCCTGGCGGCGTGGGTGACGCAGTATCTCGACCGGATGAACCTGCATGTGTGGATCGGCGAGTCGATCCTGACGCTGCTGCT
The DNA here is from genome assembly GCA_036272115.1 of Rhodopila sp. GTDB lineage: Bacteria > Pseudomonadota > Alphaproteobacteria > Acetobacterales > Acetobacteraceae > Rhodopila. Next base: position 8,329 of record DATAZJ010000627.1, read on the forward strand.
GTTCCGGGTGATGTGGGGGTTCGTGGGCAGTGATACCGCCAGGTTTGGGCGGTTTCTGCGGAGCCCGGTGGCGGCGCTGCGGCATCTGGCGCATCTGTGGCGGCGGGAGCCGGATCGGGAGATCGGGCACAACGCCGCCGGCGGATGGATGGTGCTGGTGATGCTGGCGCTGATCGGGGTTCAGGCGGGGACGGGATTGTTTGCCAACGATCTGGACGATGGCGGCGACACCGAGGGGCCGCTGATGCACCTGGTCGGGAAGGACCGGAGCGACTGGCTGGCCCATATACACGCCCTGAATTTTACCCTGATCGAGGCGGTGATCGTGCTGCATGTGCTGGCGATCGTGGTTTACGCGGTGCTGAAGCGGCACAACCTGGTGCGGCCGATGGTGACCGGGACGAAGCTGCTGCCGGCGGATGTCGTGGCGCCTCGGGTGGTGAACCCGGTGTGGGCGCTGGTGGTGCTGGCGGTGTCGTTTGGGGCGGTGGTCTGGGTGGTGAAGTTGTAGGGGTGCCACGGCTCGGCTCGGCATTAATATGGTGTCAAGACTGGCATATGGGAAAGCGGCGGCCGACGTACGACCTCGACGCGGTCAACGCGGCCCGTTCCTTCGACAAATATGAGCGCTATCTATTCGAGCCGAGCGGACGAACTGTTCAGCTTCTGCGTTTTCTCGAAGTACATCCGGAATTTATACCAGTCGCCGTTGATGCAGATTCTTCGGTTGACCCCGTCCGTCATGCCGACGGAGGTCGGCATCCACGCCTTTTACGAACGGAAACGCAACACCCCGGACGGTCCAGCGCCGGGGTAGGGGTTCGGTGGGGAGAATAGCCGGTTCCGACCCAGGCCGGTCATAGGCCGCCCCGGTTGGCGTTCCGAATAGCGGACGTGTGGAACCTTGCGATGGCAGCCGTTTTTCGTTCGAAGACGATATGACTGTCGTTGGGTGCATGGACCTGGTACACCAGCAGCAGCAGCGCCGGCCAAGTGCGCGGCGGCATGCGTCGCGGCGGGAGCGACCGCGACTACTATATATTGTTTCGACTAGAATACGATATACCAAGAATTTATCTAACGGACTGGAAACGTTAATGCTGGCTTGGAATCTCGAGTCTATAACCCCTCGGTGGCGTCGCTTCGTCTGACGATTAAAGTGTTGCGGCCAACAACCGGCGCATCGACTTGGCGCTGGAGAGTGTCTGTGTACAAAAAAAAGGCCCCGCCTTTGGCGGATAACTGGAACAGGGAGAATAATCATGGACAGGACCGTCAAGGGCCCCGAGTCTCACATTGTGACGCGGCGCGGCATACTCAAAACCGGAATGGGCGTGGGCGCGGCCGGACTGTTAGTTCCGTTAACGACCCCGCATGTCTGGGCCAAGACATATCCCACCATGGGCACGTTTCCGGAGGGTGTACAAGGCAAGAGCGTCTTTGCGGCCGGGTTGTTTCCGCTGACCGGCGCCTATGCGTCGTTGGGGAATGACGAGAAGAAGGGCTTCGAACTTGCCATCGAGCATTTGAACAACGGCAGCCAGGTGACCGAGGCGGTGCCGTCGCTGAAGAAGGGCGGCGGTGTGCTGGGCAAGAAAGTCGAATACGGCATCGCTGACAGCCAGACCCATTCCAACCCCGCGGTTCAGGCTGCTTCGCGGTTTATCGACACCAACAAGGCGATGGTCATGACCGGTGCCATCAGCAGTGCGATCGCCGTCGCCCTGGAGGAGTTGGGGCAGCGCAAGAAAGTGCTCTACTTTGGAGACGTCACCGCATCCAACGATACAACCGGCAAGGACTGTCAGCGTTTCGGGTTCCGTCTGATGCCGGACAACTATATGTTCTGCCAGGCGCTGGCCCCGGTTCTCGCCAAGCAACTCGGCCACAACCTGAAGGCGGCTTACCTGGTGCCGGATTACACGTTCGGCACGAGTCTCTATAGTTCGCTGACCCAGGCCTTTGCCAAGTATGGCTGGACGTCCGTCAGCGAACAGCTTGCGCCGATCGGCACCACCGACTTCACCAGTTATCTGCTCGATATCGCCAACAGCGGGGCGCAGGTGATGTTCAACGAGACCGTGGGTGCCGACGAAGTCACGTCATCGAAGCAGGCTGTCCAATTCGGCATCATGCAGAAGATGAAGTTCGTCATCCCGCTTGCCAGCCCGTTCATCGAGAAGCCGCTGGGCCCGGAAGTACTTGGGGGTATGTACATCACCCTGCCGTGGTATTGGGGTATGCAAGACAAGTTTCCGCTGGCCAAATATTTCAATGAGGCGTTCCATAAGAAATTCAATTATGTACCACGCTACTGCGCTGCCCAGTGCTACAACAGCATGATCGTGTGGGCGGATGCGGTCGAACGCGCCGGCACGTTCTATCCGCCTGAGGTCATCAAGGCGCTCGAGTCCGGCTACAAGGTCGATACGATTGCCGGCCAGGTGTGGTTCCGAGCAGAGGATCATCAGGGCGTCAGCCCGGTGCCTGTCTTGCAAGGCAAGACCAAGTCGGAAATTCACGGCGACGCCGACAACTACAAGATCATCGAAATCGTTTCGGGTGAGGAGATGATGGAGCCGCTGAAGGACAACGGTTGCCACATGCCTGATGTCGCAGCGGCCTAACGGGCTGGTGCCGCTTCGTCCACAACAGACCAGCCGGGAGAAAAGCTGATGCCTTCGATGGCACTGCTGCTTTCGCAGGCGTTCAGCGGTTTCGCGTTCGGCTGCCTTTTGGCGCTGATGAGCAGCGGGTTGACGATCATTTTCGGTACGCTGGGGTTCGTCAACTTCGCTCATGGCGCGATGTTCATGATGGGAGCCTACGTGGCTTACGTCGTGCTGGCCTCCACGCATTCGTATTTACTGGCGCTGTTGGCCGGAGCCGTGGTCCTGGCGGTCGTTGCGGTCGTGCTCGAGCGCGGCCTGCTGCGCTTCTTTTACACACGGCCGCCGGAGGACCAACTGCTGGTGACGTTCGGCCTGTCGGTCATGCTGATAGAGGCGATGCGCTACATTTTCGGCAGTGACAGCCAGCAGGTCTCGCCGCCATCGTGGGGCGACGGGATCGTCAATTTTGGAGGGTTGTTCTACTACCCGCTGTACCGTGTCGAGGTGATCGGTGTTACCGCGGCATTCCTGCTCGCACTGTATTTGCTGCTGTATCACACGTCGCTGGGGCTGATGGTGCGGGCCGGCATCGAGGACCGGCGGATGGTCAGCCTGCTGGGTATCGACGTACGCAAGATGTTTCTGCTGGTGTTTGTGATCGGCGCGGTGGCGGCGGGCGTTGCCGGTGTCATCTTTGCGCCGCTATCGGCAGTGATCCCCGACATGGGCACGCCGTTTCTGATCCAGGCTTTCGTCGTGGTGGTGATCGGTGGGCTTGGATCGTTTGGCGGCGCTATTGTTGGCGGCCTGGTTGTCGGTGAGTTGCTGAGTCTGACGACGGCGTTCGACCCGGCCTATGCCCAGGCATCGATCTACCTGGTCATGACCCTGGTGCTGGTGCTGCGACCGCGCGGCCTGTTCGGCGCGGTGGGCCGGATATGAGCACGCGCGCGATGTCCCGCCGGGGTGGGCGCTGGGTCCCCGAGGTCATCGTCGCCGCCCTGCTGATCAGTTTGCCGTTCGGTTGTGCCGCGGCATTCTCCTCGGTCGATCTGCTGAGCCGCATCCTGCTGTGGGGTCTGTTCGGCATCGGATTCGACCTACTGTTCGGCTACAGCGGGCTGCTGTCATTCGGTCAGGCGGCGTTCTACGGCACCGGCGGCTTCGTGACCGCGTATCTGCTGACCACTCACACGCTGAGCAGTGTGTGGCTGGCGATGCTGGCCGGGGTGTTGGCGGCGTCGGTGTTCAGCCTGCTGGTCGGGTATCTGGCGCTGCGGCGTGTCGGGCTGTACTTTGCGATGATCACGCTCGCCTTCGCGCAATTGTCGTTCTTTGTGGAAAATTCCCCGTTGGCGCCTTGGACCGGCGGCGAGAACGGGCTTCCTGGCATCCCGCCGCCGACGATCCATATCGGATCGCTGGTTTACTCTTTCGCTGGCGAGTGGCGGATTTATGAGCTGATCGCGACGCTGTTCTTCCTCGGGTATGTGCTGGCGCGGTTTATCGTGCGCTCGCCGGCCGGGGCGGTGCTGGCCGGCATTCGCCAGAACGCTGATCGGACAGCCGCGCTGGGTCATTCGGTTCCCGGCTACAAGCTGTCGGTGTTCGTGCTGGCCGCGGCCTATGCCGGACTCGCCGGCGCGTTGCTGGGCATTTTTCAAAGCTATATGCCGCCAGGGGCGTTTTCGATCGACACGTCGGGGCAGTTGGTGTTCCAGACCGTGATCGGCGGTGTGGGGACGTTGCTGGGTCCGGCGATCGGCGCCGCGGTGTGGCTGTTCCTGCGCGCCGAGCTGCAGCAGATTCCGGGGATCGGGTCGCTGTGGATGTTCATCCTGGGCGCGATATTCGTGCTGTTGGTGACGCTGCTGCGCAAAGGACTGTACGGTTCGGTTGTCGCCTGGTGGCAATCGCGCCGGGCGGTGGCGGTGGCGCCGGCTTTTGTGCGGCCGCGTCCGAGTGCGGTGCCGGCGACGCCGCGGGTGGTCGCCGACGCCTCGGTGCCGTCTGTGCTCGAGGCTTGTGCGGTCAGCAAGCATTTCGGCGGTATCCGGGCGGTGTCAGACGTATCGCTTGCGGTGCCGGCGGGGGAAATCTACGCGGTGATCGGTCCCAATGGCGCCGGCAAGACCACGTTCCTGCGTATGCTGTCGGGGGAAATGGTGCCGAGTGCGGGGCGCATCCTGCTGCGCGGGCAGGACATCACCGGGCGCAGCGTCACCGCGGTCAATCAGGCGGGGATCGCCAAAAGCTACCAGGTCAATCAGTTGTTCAACGACCTGACCGGGCGGCAGAACCTGCGCATCGCGGCACTGGCGCGGCACCGGGGTCCGTTGCGGTTCGACGTATTCCGAGCGGCGGAGAGTATTCCGGCGGTTGAGCAGTCGATCGCGGGGCTGATCGAGGAACTCGGGTTGGCGGCGAGTGCCGACCTGCCGGTGGCGACGCTGGCGTACGGGGAAAAGCGGCGCATCGAACTGGGGCTGGCGCTGGCGACGCAGCCTTCTGTGCTGCTACTGGACGAGCCGCTGGCCGGTCTCTCGCCGGGGGAGCGGCAGGATGTGATCCGGCTGATCCGGCGCCTCGCCGAGGGGCGCACCATCGTGCTGGTCGAGCACGACATGGACGCGGTGTTCGCGCTGGCCGCTCGGATCATGGTGATGCATGAGGGCCGGCCGCTCGCCGAGGGCACGCCGTCGGAAATTCGTTGCGACGCGCAAGTGCGCCGCGCCTATCTGGGGGGGATGGCCGCGCATGTCCATGCTTGAGGTTGACGCAATCAACAGCTTCTACGGCGATTCGCACGTGCTGTTCGATATCAGCCTGCGCGTGGAGGAGCACGAGGTGGTGGCGTTGCTGGGGCGCAACGGTGCCGGCAAGACCACGACGCTGAACACGATCGCCGGGATCATCGCGCCTCGATCTGGGTCGATCCGGTTTGGCGGGACGCCGATCGAGGGGCTGGCGAGCCATGTGATCGCGCGCCGGGGCTTGCAGCTTGTGCCGGAGGAGCGGCGGATCTTCATTACGCTGACAGTGGAGGAAAATCTGCAACTGGCGGCGCTGAACGCGCCCGAAGCGAAGTCGATGGACGAGATTTTCTCGATCTTCCCGCGACTGCGCGAACGGCGGAAGGCGACTGGCGGCACACTGTCGGGGGGTGAGCAGCAGATGCTGGCCATTGCGCGGGCGCTGATCCGGTCGCCTCGGCTGATCCTGCTGGATGAGCCGTTCGAGGGGCTGGCGCCGGTGATTGTCGAGGATCTTGTGACGCTGTGCGGGGGGCTCGCCGAGGCTGGGACGACGATCGTTATCGTGGAGCAGGATGTGCGGTCGGCGCTGGAGCTGGCGCGGCGGGTGTATGTGCTGAACAACGGTCATGTCGTGTTCGAGGGCACGCGGGACGCGCTGCTGGCCGATCCGGAGATTACCAGCCGGTATCTGGGTATGGGGTTGGAGATCGCGGAGTCGTTGGAGCCGTAGGGTGGGTGGGCGGCGGAGCGGCAAATCTGCAACGGACCCGGCATTGGGCCGAATGTCCGATCCTGGCATTTGCTGGCCTGCAAGTGGACCGGCCGAAAGTAACGCATTGCGGCGCTAGGGTGACTGCCGCCGCCACCGTTGGAATCGAGCCCGGCCTGCTCAGCGCCAAGTCGTCATCCACGGGATCAGCGCGGGGACCTCGGTGCGGTAGCGCGCGTAGGCTTCGCCGAACTGGGTGGTGAGGAAGCGTTCCTCGATGGTGAGTTTGCGCAGGAACGACAGGGTGATCAGCGCGAGCGCGAGCAGGCCGCGCCATTCGGCCTCGGCGACGGCGCTGCCCAGGATGGCGGTCAGCAGGCCCGTGTAGATCGGGTGGCGCACCAGGCGATACGGGCCGGTGCGGGTCAGGCTGTGGTCCTGCTTCAGCGTGACGGTGCCGCTCCAGTTGCCGGCGAGGTGGATGCGGGCCCAGGCGGCGAAGCCAAGGCCGGCCGCGACCAGTGCGGTGCCGATCCAGAACGACCAGGGCGTCTGCGGGTAGATGCGCATTGCCAGCCAGGGGCCGGCGGCGCGGCGGACGGTGAGCAGGACGATGCCGAGAAGAAGCGGGATCAGGTGCAGCAGGCGGGACAGGCTTCCCTCGGCGCGGATCACCTGCTTGGTGCGCATCGCGGAGATCATCCAGCCGGCCAGCCAGACGATCCACAGGCCGGGGATCAGGTCGTGGTAGATGGTTTGCACGCGGACAGCATAGGCGGGATCGGGGGGCCGTGAAGACCCCCCGGGTGCCGGTCAGTCCACCCTGGCCAGTTCCGTGTCGAGACGTTCCAGGCTCTGGGTCCAGCCGATTTCCATCCCTTCGAGGTAGCCGCGCGCGTAACCGACAAGGGCTTTGGCGCCGGTGGAGACTGTCATCCTGGTCTTGCCGTTCATTTCGGCGAACGTGACTGTTGTCAGGCCTTCCAGGATCGGTTTTCCTGCCGCATCCGTCGCGATGTTCGTGAACATCAGGCGCTCGGCTGGAACGATCTCCTGATAGACGCCGCCACACGGATAGTCGGTGCCGTCGGGGCCTCGCATAACGATGCGCCAGGTGCCGCCGACGCGGACGTCGAGCTCACAGACCGGGTTGGTGAAGCCGTGCGGCCCCCACCAGCGGGTCATGTGCGCCGGATCGGTCCAGCATTGAAATACCAGGGCGGGCGGTGCATCGACCATGCGCTCGATAACGATGTGCCGCTCATCGAAACCCATTGCCGGCAGGTGTTCGGACAGACGTTCGAGGGTTTGTTCGGCGCCTTCCAGCGCACCGTATTCCTTGACGACGAGGTCGCGCTGGGCGGCGGTGGGGAAGACCATGTGGATGGTGACGCGGGTCTGTTCGCCGACCGCCTCGAACGTCCAGGTGGCGATGAAATCCACCTCCAGACCGCCGCCCTCCCGGTGGCCGCCATTGGCGAAAACGAGGCGTTCGGGGAACACAACCTCCTGAAACACGCAGTGGTTCGGATAGCTGGCGCCGCCCGGCCCGTGCATGACATGTGTCCATACGCCGCCGGGCCGGACGTCCATTTCCTGGATCGTCGTGGTGAAGCCGCGTGGTCCCCACCATTGCACGACATGTTTCGGATCGGTCATCGCCTGCCAGGCGAGTTCGCGTGGTGCGTCGAGCAGGCGGGTGACGAGGATCTCACGGTCGGTGGTGGTGGTCATGGTTGGTTCCTTTCGTTGGCTTTCAGCATCCGCAGATGCTCTTCGAGGCGGTCGAGTCTTTCCTCCCAGAAGCGCCGATAGGGTTCGAGCCAATCGGCGACATCTTTCAGGGCGGCCCCGTCGAGCTTGCAGGGACGCCACTGGGCTTCTCTTCCGCGGGTGATCAGGCCGGCGCGTTCCAGCACTTTCAGGTGCTTGGAGATCGCCGGCTGGCTGATGCTGAAGGGTTCGACCAGTTGGTTGACGGATGCCTCGCCCAGGGACAGCCGAGCGAGGATGGCTCGGCGGGTCGGGTCGGCGAGGGCGGCGAAGGTGGTGGACAGGTGGTCTTGGGTCACTGGACATAGCCACATAGTTATATAACGTATTGGATATATGGCAGGCGGCAGTTGCATCGTCAAGCGGAAAAGCTCGGGGTGATGCCGAGGAGCGGCAACCTGGCCCGACGATCAAGGTTGACAGTGCGGCGGCAATCCGGTTCGGATCGCTCGCGTTCGTAATTCGGAGAAAAGCGAACATGGTGTGCGTCGAACTCGGGATGAACCTCGGCGTCGCGATTGGGGATGCGTGAGGCTGTGGACGCTTCCGATCATAATTTCTCTCGGCGCCAGAACGAGATCGTCGGGTTGCTGCGGGAAGCGGGGCGGGT
>DATAZJ010000628.1:0-2052 GCA_036272115.1 Rhodopila sp.
GTTCCACAGTCAACACTGATGCCTTCGCTTCCGTCGCTGCCCCCGGAGCAAGCGGATACCGTTGCACCGACGCCGCCGCCAGCGGCGCCGCTCTCGGCATCGCGCGACTCCTCCCCCGCAACAGTAACCAACGACGTAGGCCAGCATGTCCAGACGCGTCAGGCAGTCAACATGCGGTCAGCCCCCGACAGCACGTCGGCTGTTATACGGATTGTTCCCAAGGGAGCGGTCATGACCGTGTATTCCCGCCGAGACGCCTGGATTCAGGTTGGCGAAGTTGCGCCATTGGGCTGGATTTACTCTGGCCTGCTCGCCAACGTGCCATGAAGAAGAATAACATTTTCATCATTTTATCGAATTTTCCTATTCCAATCAACGCTTCTCAGCGCCCACTAAGCCTTTCGATCTTTTGTTAGAGCGATCACAATTTCAGTATTACAGCAAAGCAACGCCGGAATGAAAATCCAGGTCCCCAAACCCACTGACGCCGAGCCCGTCAAGCTCGAACACCAACCATCACCACCCCAACCCCCTAAACCGGCAGGTCCCCAATCACCGTCGTCCGGTGCATCAACCGCCGCTGCGGCAACGCATAATCACACACCGCGAGGTGCATCGCCGTCGCATTATCCCACATCAGCAGGTCCCCCACCCGCCACCGATGCCGATACTGAAACGCCGGCTTGATGCAGTGATCGTGCAGTTCCTCGATCACCGCGCGCCCCTCGTCATCTGGCACGCCCTCGATCCCCACACACTCGCCCTTCGTAACGTACAACGCCCGCCGCCCGGTGAACGGATGCGTCCGCACGATCGGATGCGCCACATCCGGGGTCTCCGCCAACTGCGCCGCGGTCAGCTTCGGCCGAGGACTATCGGCCACCCGCATCCGTTCAGAATACCGATGCACCGCCCGCCGCCCCACCAGCCACGTCTTCATCCTATCCGGCAGCGCCTCATACGCTCGGATCGTATTGGCAAACACCGTATTCCCCAGCGCCCGCCCATCCGCCTCCGGCACCTCGATCGCATAGAGCAACGAACACCGGCTCGGGTTTTTCCGGTAAGACACGTCGCTGTGCCAGGTGAACCCCGCATCCGCCAGCCCGATATTCTCACCCGCCGCGTTCTGGATGTTGGAGACCAGCAGAATCTCCGGATAATCCGCCAGCAGGTATTTCTTGACGATATGGATTTCCAGTTCGCCAAACCGCCGGCTGAACGCGATCTGCTGCGCGCTGGACAGATGCTGGCCGCGGAAAACCACCACGATATGGTCGTGAAACGCCGCCTCGATCTGCCGGAACGTCGCATCGTCGATGTCGCTCGCCAGGTCCACGACAATCTCGGCACCCAGCGCCTCACCGCTGGGCAGCACGGATACGTTCATTTTGCCTCCCTTCACGACCACTGCCGGAACCGTATCACGGCCACACCCCGGCACACGATCCGGAAGGTTTTGACACAAGCCACCCCGATGCCCAAAACTGCCGCCGGAGGCGTGCCATGAACCAAATCAGCCGAACCTGGCCAACCGACGCGAACGGCAAGGTGCCGTACTGGGTCTACTCCGACCCCGACGTTTACGCCGCCGAACTGGAGCGCATCTGGTACGGCCCCCATTGGCTGTTCTGCGCCCTGGAAGCCGAAATCCCCAACGTCGGCGACTTCAAAACCACCACCCTCGGCGAGCGCCCCGTCGTCGTCGTCCGCAGCGGCCCCGAGGAGGTCAGCGTCGTCGAAAACCGCTGCGCCCATCGCGGCGTGAAATTCTGCCAGGCCCGCAAAGGCCACGTCAAAGACCTGCTGTGCCCCTACCACCAGTGGAACTACAGCCTGCGCGGCGACCTGCAAGGCGCGCCGTTCCGCCGGGGCGTGCGCGGGCAAGGCGGCATGCCGGCGGATTTCGACCCGAAGGACCACGGCCTGCGCAAGCTGCGGGTGGCGGTCGTCAACGGCCTGGTCTGGGCGACCTTCTCCGACGACACGCCGTCGTTCCGCGACTATCTGGGGGAGCGGTTCTGGCAGCACTACACGCGGGTCTATGACGGG
>DATAZJ010000629.1:0-7675 GCA_036272115.1 Rhodopila sp.
ATGATGTTGAACAGGAGATACGACACACCGATTGTGGTGATCATCGCCGCCGGTCCCTTGACGTTACGCAAGGGCCGCAGCGACAGCCGCTCGATCACCACGCCCAGACCACCGGACAGCAGCATGGTGACGACCAGCGCCACCAGCATGACGCCGATCAGCGGCAGTCCGGTCATCACCACAGCCTGACCGTTGATGCCCATCAGTTGCAGCGTCCACATGCCGATGAAGCTGCCGACCATGAACACATTGAAATGGGCGAAGTTGATCAACTCTAGAATGCCATAGACCAGGGTGAACCCAAGGGCGAGCAATGCATACATCGCCCCCAGGCTCAGCCCGTTGATCGTCTGCTGCAGCAGCAGATCGCTGAACGTCATGCGTCAGGCCGACGGCGCCGCGCCGATGTAGTGGTAATTCCTCATGTCCTCCGGCGTGATGTCCTTGTTCTGCTTGATCTGGAAGACACTGATCGTCTTGTCCTGCAGGTCGCCATTGGCATCGAACGCAACCGGACCCTGCAAGGTCTTCACCTTCGCCACCTGGATCGCGTCCCGCACCGCATCGCGCGTCGGCACCTTGCCGCCCTCGCTTGCCGCCTTGACCGCGGCGAGGATGACAGTTGCGGCGTCGAACGCCGTCACCGCGTAATCATCCGGATCGACATTGAACTTCGCCTTGTACGCCTTCACCCACTCCGCCATATGCGCTTCCTCGGTGACGTGCGGCGACGCGACCGTCGCATACCAGCCTTCATTGGCGGGATAGCCAACGGCCGTCAGCATTTCCGGCCCGAACACCCCGTCGCCACCGCCCTTGATCATCTTCGGCACGATGTCATAGGCCTGCTTGGCCAGCTTCACCCCGGCCTGCAGCACGCCACCGTAATAGATGCCGTCCGGATTCAGCGACTTGATCTTGGTCAGCACCGTCGTGTAGTCGGCGGCCTTCGGGTCCAGCCGGTCGCGGCCAACGATCTTGATGCCCTTCTTTTCAGCCTGCGCCTGGAACGCGTCCGCCAGCCCGACGCCATAGGCGCCGCTGTCGTCAAGAATATACACCGTCTTCACGTGCAGCTTGTCAGCGTAATAATTCGCCATGTACGGGCCCTGATACGCGTCGGTGGCGACAGTGCGGAAATAGATCGCCTTGCCTTCCGGCCGGTACTGCGCCGCGAATTTCGGATTCGTAATGTCCGGGTTCGTCGAGCTTGGCGTGATGATCGCGAGGTTGCCCTCACTCAGGATCGGCGCCATTGCCTTGCCGGCGCCGCTCAGCTGCGGACCGATCGCCGCCACGGTCGCCTTGTTGGACACCATCTTGCGCGCATTGGTCGCCGCCTGTGCCGGATCGTACTGCCCGGCGGTCGCGGTCCCATCGTCGTACGGCGTGACGACGATCTTGTACCCGTTGACGCCGCCCTTCGCATTGGCCTCATCGAACGCCATCAGCGCGCCGTTTTCCATCCGCTTGGCGGATTCGGCATCAGCGCCGGTCAGCGAAAAATCCAGCCCCACGGTCACGGTCTTATCCGCCGCCCAAAGCGGACGAACCCCTAGTCCCCCGGCGGCCGCCACACCGGCGGCGATCCCAACGACCGTTCGGCGGGTAATCGAATGATTGGTCATGATAGCCTCCTTATTCTGCATGGCTCCCATGCAATCAAGCAATGAAACCCAAAGATAAGCAAGGGGCAGGCCAAGCCCTGCCGTTAATCCCGGAACCCCGCCAAAACCAGACATTCGACCAATGAAATCAACGCTCACGGAGACCTGAACCGCACGCCCGGAGCACTGAAGAGGCCACCAAAAAAGCACGCTGCCGAAAATAGTGGCGGCGGCATGCGAGTGTCCTGCCCCGGGAGGCCGTCTTCGCTTACGACGGCGTTGTGGGATCAGCAGGCCACTGGAAACAAACAACCAGAGGTCCGAATCCGGGGTTCGCCCATCGAGGCGAACTTCAGCTCCGCGGACACTGGACCACCAGTATCCCTTGCTGCCAATTTGCCCCTCACGGCGAGGACACCGGCACAGCGAGGACACAGGCGATGCCCCAGCAACTCCGCATCCTGCAATCTCTCTGGGCGATGGAGCGGCGCCGGCCCGATGGCGCCGAATGGCCCTTGGAAACCCAACTCCGCATGATCCGCGATGCCGGCTACGACGGCGTCGGCGTCCGCTTCGTCGACCCCGTGTACGCTCGGACGGTCACCGCCTTCATGCGCGACCACGGCCTGATCTGGCAGGCCCAGTGCTACCCGAAGACCGTCGACGACCTGCTTCCGGTCCTCGACCTGGTCCACGAACTCGGCGCCGACCACGTCAACCTCCAGCCCGACGTGCGTCCCCTGCGGCTGCAGGATTGCGTGCCGCTGCTGGAGGGCTGGCGCCGCCTGGCCGACCAGGCCGGCATCGCGGTGAATATCGAGACCCACCGCGACCGCATGACCACCGATCTGCATTTCACCCTGCGGCTGCTGGAATGCTTCCCCGACCTGCGCCTGACCGCCGATCTGTCGCACTACCTGGTCGGACGGGAATTCGCCTGGCCGGTGGACGATACCAACCACGCCCAGATCCACCGCCTGCTCGACAACACCTGGGCCATCCACGGCCGCGTCGCCAGCCGCGAGCAAGTCCAGATCCAGCTTGGTTTTCCCCAGCACCAGGACTGGGTCTCACTGTTCATGGACTGGTGGGAATACGCCATCCGCTCATGGCGGAAGCGCGCCGGGCCCGACGCGGTGCTGACCTTCCTGTGCGAACTCGGCCCGCCGCCCTATGCGATCACCGGCGCGAACGGCTGCGAACTGACAGAGCGATGGGATGAGGCGCTGGTCATGAAAGACATGATCCGCGGCCTCTGGGACCGTATCGCCGCGGAAGGATAAATCCCGCTGGTCTCTTTGCGAGGTGGCCGTCCCCGGATTTGATCCGGAACGGCCACCCACGACTTACCCCGTCAAACCTAGACCTTAGACCGGATCCCAGCCGAACACCTCGCCGGACCGGTCCAGCGGCATGAACCCCGCCTTCATCGCCGGAATGCAATGTTCGGCGATCGTCTCCGGCGTCCAGCCCTCCGCCCGGTGCACGATCCGGACCGGCCGCGGCGAACTGAACAGGATCATCTCATTCATCCGGCACCCGAACACCTGACCGGTCACATGCTTCGCCGCATCCGATGACAGGAAAACCGCCATCGGCGCGTTCTTGTCAGGCGTCATCTGCTGGATTTTCGCCACCCGCGCCTGCTGCTCCGGCGTCGTCGCGGGAATGGAGCTGGTCATCCGGCTCCAGGCGAACGGCGCGATGCAATTCGACCGCACGTTATACCTTTGCATGTCCAGCGCGATCGACTTCGACAACGCGGTGATCCCCAGCTTCGCCGCCGAGTAGTTCGCCTGGCCGAAATTGCCGATCAGCCCGGACGTGCTGCTCATATGCACGAACGTCCCGCTCTCCTGCTTGCGGTAATGCTCCGCCGCGGCGCGCGACACGAAGAACGAGCCGTTCAGGTGGACGGCGATGACCGACATCCAGTCGTCCTCGGTCATCTTATGGAAGATCACGTCGCGCAGGATGCCGGCATTGTTCACCACGGCGTCGATCCGGCCGAAATGGTCCAGCGCGGCCTGGATGATCTTCTGCGCCGAACCCCATGCCGCGACGGACTCCGTGCAGATTTCCGCGACGCCGCCTTTCTGCTCGATCAATTGCTTGGTCTGCTGCGCCGGGCTGGCAGAGCCGCCTTCGCCGGTCAGCGACGCGCCGATATCGGCGACGATCACCTTGGCACCCGCGGCCGCCATCATCAGCGCGATTTCCCGCCCGATCCCGCCGCCCGCCCCGGTCACGACCGCGACTTTACCTTCCATCATGCCTGGCATCAGTTCCTCCTTGATGTAACGGCGCGAACCTAGGCGGGTCCAACCAGGTTGTGAACCCGCGGAAGCGTGCTATCCGCGCACCCAGGAACCCAAACCCCCTTGACGCTGCCGCTCGGATACGCCATCTCCCGTCAATCAGGACTATCGCAGTCCGGATAACCGTAACGCTCAGAAACCGAAGGTTCGCACGCCATGCTCAGGCTGTCGAAGCTGACAGACTATGCCGTCGTCGTGCTGGTCCGCCTCTCCGGGATGGAGGGTGTGCAGACCTCGCCCGGCATCGCCGCCGCGACCGGCATTCCCGAACCCACCGTCGCCAAGGTGCTCAAGACCCTCGCCGCCGGCGATCTCGTGTGCTCGCAGCGCGGCGCCAAGGGCGGCTACCGGCTGAACCGTGACCTGTCCGCCATCCCCATCGCCGACGTGATCGCCGCTATCGACGGCCCGATCGCCCTGACCGCTTGCGTCGAGGGCTCCTCGACCGGCTGCGAGTCCCAGGGCCTCTGCCCCATGCGCGGCCGATGGGATCCGGTGAACGATGCCATCCACAAAGCGTTGTCGGGGATCACCCTCGCCGACATGCAACGGGGGCTGCTGCCGGCATTCCGCGCGCCGGTGCATCAGGCTGCCCTCCAAGCCGCCCAATAGGATTTTTCATGGCCGCTGTTACCGAAACACTCGATACCGTCCAGTCCGTCACCCAGTCCGGCTACAAGTGGGGCTTCGAGACGACGATCGAGATGGACTTCGCCCCCAAGGGCCTGAACGAGGACATCATACGCCTGATCTCCACCCGCAAGGAGGAGCCGGAATGGATGCTGGAATGGCGCCTCAAGGCCTATGCCGCGTGGCTGAAGATGGACGAACCCCAGTGGGCCAGGGTCGACCACCCGCCGATCGACTACCAGGACCTGCACTATTACGCCGCCCCGAAAAAGAAGGCCGGCCCCAAAAGCCTCGACGAAGTCGATCCCGAACTGCTGAAGATGTATGAAAAGCTCGGCATCCCCCTGAAGGAGCGTGCGATCCTCGCCGGTGTCGATCCCGATACGGTCGAAAATACCCAGATCGCCGTGGACGCCGTGTTCGACAGCGTCTCCGTCGCCACTACCTTCCAGACGACCCTGCGCAAGGCCGGCGTGATCTTCTGCCCGATCAGCGAGGCCGTACGCGACCATCCCGATCTGGTGAAACAATATCTCGGCACCGTGGTGCCCACCGGCGACAACTTCTTCGCCGCACTCAACAGCGCCGTCTTCACCGATGGCAGCTTCGTGTTCATCCCCAAGGGCGTCCGCTGCCCGATGGAATTATCGACCTACTTCCGCATCAACGCCCGCAACACCGGCCAGTTCGAGCGCACCCTGATCATCGCCGAGGCCGGAAGCCATGTGAGCTACCTTGAAGGCTGCACCGCCCCGCAGCGTGACGAAAACCAACTGCATGCCGCGGTCGTCGAACTCGTCGCGATGGATGACGCACAAATAAAATACTCCACCGTTCAAAACTGGTACCCCGGCGACTCCAACGGCAAAGGCGGTATCTACAACTTCGTCACCAAGCGCGGCGCCTGTCGAGGCGCCCGCTCGAAAATCTCATGGACCCAGGTGGAAACCGGCTCCGCCATCACCTGGAAATACCCATCCTGCGTGCTGCATGGTGAGGACAGCGTCGGCGAATTCTATTCCGTCGCCGTTACCAACAATCACCAGCAGGCCGACACCGGAACGAAAATGATCCACATCGGCAAGGGATCGAGCAGCACCATCATCTCCAAGGGCATCAGCGCCGGGCACTCCAACAACACCTATCGTGGTCTCGTCCGCATGCTCCCCAGCGCCACAAACGCTCGGAATTTCACCCAGTGCGACAGCCTGCTGATCGGCGACCAATGCGGCGCCCACACGGTGCCCTACATCGAAAGCCGCAACCGGACGGCCAAAGTGGAACACGAGGCAACAACCTCGAAAATCGCCGACGATCAGCTCTTCTACTGCCGCCAGCGCGGCCTGTCGGAGGAAGACGCCGTCAGCCTGATCGTCAACGGCTTCTGCAAGGACGTCTTGAAGCAACTGCCGATGGAGTTCGCCGTGGAGGCGCAAAAACTCCTGGCCGTATCACTCGAAGGATCAGTGGGATAAAATAATGCTGGATATCAGCGGCCTCGCCGCCTCCATCAACGACAAGCCCATCCTGAACGGGATCGACCTGACCGTGCCCCCCGGCGAGATTCACGCCGTCATGGGTCCGAACGGCGCCGGCAAATCGACTCTGGGCTACGTGCTGTCCGGCCGGGAAGACTACGTTGTCACCGCTGGAACAGTCACCTTCAACGGCGCCGACCTGCTGGCGATGGAACCCGAACAGCGCGCCGCCGCCGGCGTCTTCCTCGCATTCCAGGCCCCGATCGAGCTGCCCGGCGTCAACAACGCCAACTTCCTGCGCACCGCCCTGAACGCGATCCGCCGCACCCAGGGCGCATCCGAACTGGATGCGGTGCAGTTCCTCAAACTCGCGCGCGCCGAAACGAAGCGTCTGGCGATGCCTGACGACATGCTGAAACGCAACGTCAATGTCGGCTTCTCCGGCGGCGAGAAAAAGCGCAACGAAGTCCTCCAGATGGCCATCCTGCGCCCGAAACTGGCGATCCTGGACGAAACCGACAGCGGCCTAGACATCGACGCGCTGAAAATCGTCGCCGATGGCGTCAACGCCCAGCGCCGGCCCGATTTCTCCGCCCTGGTCATCACCCACCATCAGCGGCTGCTGGATTACCTGGTGCCGAACCGCGTCCATGTGCTGCTGAACGGCCGCATCGTCCGCTCCGGCGGCCCGGAACTCGCCAAGGAACTGGAAAAGAGCGGCTATGCCAGCCTGATCGCGGAGGCCGCGTGACCACCGGCGCCCCCGCCTTCCTCGCCCGCTACGACGCAACGCTCGGTCGTCTCCCCGGCGACTCCGCCCTGCGCGCCGCCGCCGCCGCCGCCTTCCGTTCGGCCGGACTACCCGGCGGCACCCAGCAGCGCCGCATCGAGGCCTGGAAATTCACCAGCCTGCGCCCCATCGCTGAAACACCGTTCCGCCAAGACACCGCCCCCCGCCACGAAGCCGAAACCATCCTGTCCGGCCTCCCCCTGCTAGACGCCCCCCGCAGCGTCTTCGTAGACGGCACCCTCCGAGCCGACCTGTCGACCATGCCCGCAAGCGGTTTCGCCCGCTTCGCTGAACAACCCGACTTCGGCACCCTATCCTGGCCGGACCGCGAGCCGATGGTCGCGCTGAACACCATGCTAGCCGCCGACGGCGCCGCACTGCATGTGCCCTCCGGCCACGACGGCGGCACGGTGCAACTCGTCAGCATCGCAACCGCCGACGCCGATAACCACCCGCGGCACAGCATCTGCCTCGGTAACGATGCCAAACTGACATTGGTAGAAGTCTCGGCCGGGCAGGGGACCTATCTGCTCAACACCGTCGCCGAAATCCACGTCGCCCCCGGCGCCCATCTGACACACATTCGCCTCCAGGACGAAGCACAGACGGCCTTCCACATCTCCACCACCTACGCGGACGTCGAAGCCGGCGCCACCTACGACAGCTTCACCCTGAACCTCGGCGCCCGACTGGCGCGCACCGAGGTGCATGCGCAACTGACCGGCACCAAGGCCACCGCCCACCTGAACGCAGCGCAGATCCTCGCCGGGACGCAGCACAGCGACTTCACCACCGTCGTCAGCCACGCCGCGCCAAACTGCACCTCCCGCCAGACGGTCAAGAACGTGCTCG
>DATAZJ010000630.1:0-3915 GCA_036272115.1 Rhodopila sp.
CTGCGCTGTATCGGCAGCACCACCTACAAGGAATTCCGCAACTACTTCGAGAAAGACCGCGCCTTGGTCCGCCGCTTCCAGAAGATCGACGTGAACGAACCGTCGCTGGAAGATTCGGTCAAGATCCTGCGCGGCCTGAAGCTGAACTACGAGAAGCACCACAAGGTCCGCTACACCGATGAGGCGATCCGCGCCGCGGTGGAACTGTCGGCGAAATACATCAACGACCGCAAACTGCCGGATAAGGCGATCGACGTGATCGACGAAGCCGGCGCCTCCCGCATGCTGCTGCCGGAGCACAAGCGCCGGAAGACGGTCACCCTGAAGGACGTCGAGGAGATCGTCGCCAAGATCGCCCGCATCCCGCCAAAATCGGTGTCCACCGACGACAAGGAGACGCTGCGCAACCTGGAACGCGACCTGAAATCTATGGTGTTCGGCCAGGACAAGGCGATCGAGGCGCTCGCCGCCGCGATCAAGCTGGCCCGCGCCGGCCTGCGCGAACCGGAAAAGCCGATTGGCAACTACCTGTTCTCCGGCCCCACCGGCGTCGGCAAGACCGAGGTCGCGCGTCAGTTGGCCTCCACCATGGGGATCGAGCTGATCCGCTTCGACATGTCGGAATACATGGAACGGCATTCGATCTCCCGCCTGATCGGCGCCCCGCCGGGCTATGTCGGGTTCGACCAGGGTGGCATGCTGACCGACGCGATCGACCAGCATCCGCACGCGGTGCTGCTGCTGGATGAAATCGAAAAGGCCCATCCGGACCTGTTCAACATCCTGCTGCAGGTCATGGACCACGGGAAACTGACCGACCACAACGGCAAGACGGTCGATTTCCGCAACGTGATCCTGATCATGACCACGAACGCGGGTGCCTCCGACATGGCCAAGGAAGCCATCGGTTTCGGCCGCGAAGCCAGGACCGGCGACGATGAGGACGCGATCAAGCGCCTGTTCACGCCGGAATTCCGCAACCGGCTGGATGCGACGATCACCTTCGCCGCTTTGACGCCGGAAATCGTCGGCCGCGTGGTGGAAAAGTTCGTGATGCAGTTGGAAGCCCAGCTCGCGGATCGCAACGTGACCATCGAACTGTCGTCCGCCGCCAAGGAATGGCTCGCCGAACGCGGCTACGACCGCCTCTACGGCGCCCGTCCGCTCGGTCGCGTCATCCAGGAGCACATCAAGAAGCCGCTCGCCGAGGAATTGCTGTTCGGCAAGTTGGTCAAGGGTGGCGCGGTCAAGGTGACGATGAAGGACAACAAGCTGGACTTCGAAATCACCGAGGCCTCCTTGCCCGCCCTGCCAAAACCTGAAGGCGACGACGACGGCGCCGCCGACCGCGAACAGGAAGTCGAAGTCTAACCCGACGCATACCTGGCCGGGACCTACTCAGCGTCCCGGCCAGTACCACCCCGGCCAGCACCACCCCGGCCGTCCCTTTGACGGTCCTGGCCTCCGGGAGATCCGGCCCGGTCACCGGCCCCAGCGCAACACCATCGGATCCAACCGCCGAGCCGCCTCGATCAGGCCGGCCCTGGTCGCCGGATGCAGCGGCGCCAGCGGGTGGCGCACCATCTCCGACCGGATCACGCCGCCCTCCCGCATCAGCACCTTCGCCGCCAGCAGCCCGCATTGGCGGTTCTCATAGTTGATCAGCGGCAGCCACCGGTCATACGCCGCCACCGCCGCCGCCCGGTCCCCGGCCAGATGCGGATCGACGATCTGCCGGATACCGTCCGGATAGCCGCCGCCCGGCATCGCGCCGGTCCCGCCCGCGTCCAGGTCGGCCAGCAGCGTGATGCCTTCCTCGCCATCCCACGGCCCGACAATGGCATCCCGGCCCTCCGCGATCAGCGCCCGCAGCTTGTCCGCCGCCCGAGGCATCTCGATCTTGAAATACGCGATATTCGCGATCTCCCGCGCCATCCGAACCAGCAACGCCACCGACAGCGCCGTCCCCGCCACCGGCGCGTCCTGGATCATCACCGGGATGGAAACCGCGTCCGACACACGCTGGAAGAATTCATAGATCCCGGCCTCCGAGGCCCGCATGGTGGCGCCATGATACGGCGGCATCACCATCACCATCGCCGCCCCGGCCGCCTGCGCCCGCCGGCTGCGTTCGGCACAGATCTGCGACCCGAAATGCGTCGTCGTCACGATCACCGGCACCCGCCCCGCCACATGATCCAGCACCGCATGCATCACAAGCTCCCGCTCCTCATCGGTCAGCGCGAACTGTTCGGACCAGTTGGCCAGGATGCAGATGCCGTGCGATCCGGCATCGATCATGAAATCGACCGCCCGTTTCTGGCCGTCCAGGTCCAACGCGCCATCGTCGCCGAACACCGTCGGTGCCACAGGGAACACGCCGCGATACGCGGATTGGGACATGCAAGCCTCCTCAGGATACTGCCCAATGGTCCGCCGCCGGGCCGCATCACGCAAGACGCGCGGTCACGCGTCCGCCGCCCCGCCGGTGGGACCGGCAATCACCACCACATAGCCGTCCGGATCACGCAGCCAAAGTTCCCACTGGTTGGGCGCGGGATTGATGTGAGCGTCTTCGACCACCTCGGCATCAAGCGCCCGACTCCGCTCCACCGCGGCCGGGAAATCCTCGACCATGAACCACAGCAGCACGCCATGCCCCACCGGCGAGGCGGCGCGGTCGACCAGATTGGGATGGTTTTCGACGTCCCACGCATGCAACTGCAGGACCATCCGCCCCGCCGATGACAGCCTGTCGTAAACGTCCCGGTGCGGATGGTCAGGCGACCCGCTCACGCCGAGCAGCGTCGCATACCATCGACTGCTTGCCCGCACATCGCGCACCGCGATCAACGGCTGGGCCTGGACGGTCGCAGCGTGTTCGGCGGACGGCATCGGCTTCACTCCTCGCAACTGGCGTTTCGGCGCAATGCTACCCCATCAGCCGCCGGGCGGCCGATCGCCGCAACGCGACGCGGCCGCTGGCCTTGTGCCCGCCGGCACCGTATATGCTGCGCCCGTCTCCCATTTCCGGGTCTGTCGCGCCTCATGATCAGCCAATTCCGCCGCTACTCCGAGTCCTGGATCGCTCGCATATTCTTCCTCATCATGGCGGTCTCGTTCGTCGGCTGGGGCATCAGCGGCGAGCTCTTCCGCATGATGGGTTCGCCCACCTGGATCGCCAAGGTGGGCGGCGAGACGATCGAGATTCCCACCTTCCAGGCCGAATACCAGCGTGCCCTGGCGCAGCAGACCCGCAATCTGCCCTCCGGCCAGGAAGCCACCCCGGCCCTGCGCCGCCAGGTCGGCCAGGATACGCTGCAGCGGATGATCGGCCAGGCGGCCCTCGGCATCGAGTTGAACGATATGCGCATCGTCACGCCGGACGCCGCGCTGGCCGCTACCGTGCGCGCCATGCCGGCGTTCAAGGGCCCCGACGGCAAGTTCAGCCGCACGGCATTCAATGCCGCGCTGCAGAACGCCGGCTA
Organism: Rhodopila sp.; assembly: GCA_036272115.1. Lineage (GTDB taxonomy): Bacteria > Pseudomonadota > Alphaproteobacteria > Acetobacterales > Acetobacteraceae > Rhodopila. The sequence goes on from DATAZJ010000630.1 coordinate 3,489, forward strand.
CAGCGAACAGCGGTTCCTCGCCCAGCTTCGCTCCGACATCGCCCAGCAGCAGTTGCTGGCCACGGTCGGCGGTTCGGTCGCCGCGCCTGATGCCGAGGTCAGGCCGCTCTACGATATGGAATTCGAGAAGCGCTCCGCCGACACCGCGCTGTTCCCGTTTGCCGCCGCGCCGGAACCGCCCGCCCCCGACGACGCGGCGCTGACCCGCTGGTATGAAAACCACAAGGACAGCTATACCACACCGGAATACCGCCGCATCAAGGCGGTCGAGCTGTCCGCGGAATCCCTGGCGTCGGAGATCAAGATCACCGACGCCGACCTGCAAGCGGCCTACAACGAGCACAAATCCGATTACCAGACCGTGGAGAAGCGGTCGGCCGAAGTCATCTCCACCCCGGATGAGGCGAAAGCCCGCACCCTGGCCCAG
>DATAZJ010000631.1:0-2588 GCA_036272115.1 Rhodopila sp.
TCAGCACAATCTGCGGGTGTTCACCCTCGACGCTCATTTCAGTTTCGTTTCGGCTCTCAGGAGCGGTAAGACAGTTGTTGAGTTGGAAGCGCCTTAGCGCTTCGGCCAGACCGAAGGCCGCCTCAGTACCCCACTACACGGCGGTCGCTTGAGATCCCACCGCCTTCGGCCGCGACTCAAAAAACCGTTTGAGCTTCAGCAGGTGTTTCTCAAACAGGTGATAGCTCGCAAAGGCGATCGCAAACGATGCCGCCGACGCCAGGATCATGTAGTTGATGGCGGTTCCGAAGTTTTTGACGCCCGCCGGGGCGAGTTTTGCCGCGATGGGCATGAGTTTGTTGTGGAAGACGGCCAGCAGCAGGCCGTGGTAGACGTACAGGCCGTAGCTGTATTTGCCGAATGCCGTCAGCACCCGCCCGCTCAGCAGGCGGCGGACGATCCATTGCTCCGGGAAGGCGACCGCGACAAGGAGCGCCGAGGCGAAGAAGACCGCGAGGCTGGAGAAGCCGAGCGTCTGTACGATGACGTCGCCACGGCCCAGGCCTTCATCGACGCCGATGACCAGCAGCAAAGCGCCGCCGGACGCGGCCAGTCCCCACCATGCCCATCGCACGACCGGCGTGATGCCCAGGGGCCCGCGCGCCGCCAGGGCCATCCAGGCGCCGGCCACGAGTCCGTCCATGCGGTGGAAGGTTACCTCGTAAATTTCGTCGTGCCTCCAACCGTGAGCGATGAACGCACAGCGGCTCGCCAGCGACACGCACGCCAGCGCCACGCATAGCCGCATCAGCCATTGGCGGTTGCACAGGAAGACCAGGAGCGGCCAGACCAGGTAAAAATGCTCCTCGACCGCAAGCGACCAGAAATGCCCAAAATGCAAACTGAAGGCATTGTACAGCCGGAATTCGTTTTGAACGTCTCCGTGATGGAACAGCGGGTAAAGGCTGGTTCCGTAAAACCAGAGCCACGGTTGCTTGGCCGATTCCGTCGGCGTGATCGCGCCGGGATGAAACATCGGCAGGATGACCAGCGCCACCAGCAGCACGGCGTAGTACAGCGGAAACACGCGCAGCGTCCGCCGGGCGTAGAAATTGCGGAAGTAGTTGGCCTTGCCCTTGGCGTCGAACAGGATGCCGGTGATGAGAAAGCCGGAGAGCACGAAGAACAGATCCACGCCGGTCCAGCCGGCATCGAAGATGTGCCCGACGATCCACCCCTCGCCCCAGGCCTGCTTCACCGCGGCGGACAACGGCTCGGAATAATGCGTCAGCAACACGCCCAGGATCGCCAGCCCGCGAATGCCATCCAGCGCGGCGATGTGAATGCCCGCGCGGGGCCGGCGCGGCGCCGCTCCCGCACCGCCCGGTGGTGGTGCCGGCATGGCAGTGCCGGGCGAGTGGCTGGCTGGACTGTCCACCGTCAAACGGACCTCTTGATCTGAGCAGGACTTACGGCACTGATACGCGCCGGAAACGAATCGGCGCAACATCCCAAGATACATCGGCAACGCCTTGAAGGTCCATGATCGCGGTTATTGGAACGGCGAGCGCTCGCCGATATCGACATTTACCTTGACGCGCAAATGCCCGTCGATGCAAAATACCGTGGGCTATCCGGTCGCCGCCGGTGTCGGCGTTTTGCTTTCCCATCTAACGCATCGTGCGGTCCGCGCACTCGACGCGCCTTTCGGCGCCACCGATGCCGCCGCCCGCAAGGATGCAGCGGAGACTTTGCTCATGCAGATCGAAAGACTCGAAAACCGTTGCCTGCTCTCGGCCAGCCTGGATTCCACGACCGGCGTCTTGACCGTCACCGGCACCGACGGCAATGACCGCATCAACATCACCATGCGGCGTGGGATGCTCCAAGTCAGCGAGCGCTCGTCTTCCACCAGCGGCAGTTCCACCACCACGACCCGAACCAACGACAAGTTCGACGCCACCACCGTGAAATCAATCATCGTCAACGCCCTCGGCGGGAATGACGACGTCGAAATCGGCCCGCGCATTTCCATCGCCGCCACCCTCAACGGCGGCGACGGCAATGACACCCTCATCGGCGGCGCCGGCAATGACACCATCAACGGCGACGCCGGCAACGATTACATCGACGGCGGCGCGGGCAACGACATCCTCAGCGGCGGGGACGACGACGACCACATCATCGGCGGCAAGGGCAACGACACCCTGCACGGCGACGCCGGCAACGACAACCTCAACGCGAATGACCACACCGGCACCGACATCGTCGACGGCGGCACCAACGACACCTCCGGCGCCAACTTCGGCGACTATGCCGTCGTCGATACCAACGACACGGTCACCAACGTCGAAGCCCTCCGCACCCGCACCGGCAGCACCGCGACGCCGGCGAGCAGCAGTTCCGGTCAGACTAATCTGCCCGCCGCAGTATCATCCGGTTTCGGCAGCTTCTTCGGTGGCTTCGGCCAGCGCTTCTGAGACAGGAGACACGCTGAGACGTTCGCACGCCGGACCGTCCGCATTTTAGTCGCGAATGCGGTGTTGCCGGGAAAGGCAGAAACGTTGGATTCGTCGCCCGGCGCCAGATCAGCCCGGGAGGGGCGCCGG
>DATAZJ010000632.1:0-15086 GCA_036272115.1 Rhodopila sp.
TCTTCGCCGGTTTCGAACGCGTAAAGTTTCCCGCTCGGGGTCGTAACGGTGGTGGCGCGGGACAGCGTGGGGCGCTGTCGCTAAAGTCAGGTGTGGAACTGAAGCCGAAGGGATTGCAGGTCGTGCCCGCTGGAGAACGTCTGGTAATCGAAATGCCTGGTGGTGGGGGAATGGGTCTGGCGGCGGAACGGGATCCGAGCGCGGTTCGGCGGGATGTGCGGTTGGGGTATTTGTCCGCGGAGGCGGCGAAGCGGGAGTACGGGGTGGGGTAGAGGTCGCCGCGCGCCAGTGATCACCGATCAGGTTGAGTACGGATCGTTTATCGCCCACCACGCAACCGGAACTGTTGTGTTTCCGTTCTAATTTCGATGACTTATGATGCAAGAGTCTGCATCCGCACTGGATTCTTGACCATGAAAGATTTTTCCTTTTGCTGCCTTGATCTGAATCGGAAGACGATGGCGTCCACGATCTCATATGGCTTTGGTCAACACATGGTCGAACGACGCTAGCCGCTGCAAATATTCAATGTCGACAGCCAGCGGATAACAGGTTGCGGAATGGGAACCGTCGCTATATTGCCATGCTGACAGGGCGGCAACGCGACCTGATCGAGATGATTGGCTTTGCTGGCGGCAGGAGGCGCTTTTCTGGATCGATCTGATCCCAACGACAGGCGGTGCGCCTCCGTCATCCAGCCGATATTTTCCCGGAGGATCGCCCCTTCAGTCGTTGTGTCCATCGTCTTTTTTCCTTCCTCTTCTCGGGAAGTGAAGTCGCATTCCGAGAGCGCCGACACACTCCGGTCCTTGCTTTCAGTCCATAATATGTGCGAGGAGTGAGACGGGACCGAACAGGCAGGGGTCAGTTAACCGAGTGCCGCGCAATGCCTACATGAGATACGATCCGGCACTCTACTTGCTTCACGGTCCTTTATTTAAAAAAATAATTAGTCCGCAGACAATCAATCATTGTCGCTCTTATAGCGTTGTCTGTTGCATCTCGCTGTTTCGCCCGCGCGGACCACGCAGGATCCGTGAATGCCGTCGGCGCGAAAGCAATCAAGAATGACGCGGAGTTTCGCTGAGTTCGCGCCGAGGCTCGCGGAGAGGAGATTTCGGTCGGTAGCATGCAGTACCGTGATTGCCTCTCGACGGCTGCGCGGAATGCCCGCGATTGGTATCGAAGCAGCAGGTCAAATCCACCAGCACTCCTCCGAGAAACTCCGAGCAAACACCGCGAAACTCCGTGATCCGCTTGATTACTTTCCGATCCACTGAGGCGAAGTTGGGTGGCGCTCCCAACAACTGTTCACGCGGCGGATACGGAACGAGCCGCGTGGAGCCATCATTGTTGTCTGGGGGGAGCGCCGGCTCCAACAAAATTCTGCTCTTGCGGTGGGGCAGTCTGCCGTAAGAGATCAAAATGCCGAGAGAAACTTGCCGACTGCAGCACGGCAAAACGCGCCTCCTTCGGCGACCCTTACGGAAAGATTATCGTCTCCCGCCTACTGATCACAAACGCCTCCCGCCGTTCCAGAAAATCCCCCACCACTTCGGCGAACGCCTCCGGCCGTTCGGCCCCAATCAGGTGCCCCGCATCATAGACAAACACCAAATGGCAGTTCGGCAGCAGCGCCTTGTATTCGCGCCCCATCTCCGGCGGCATCACCCGATCCAGCGTCCCGAACACCACCAGCACCGGCGTCGGCAACCCCCGCATGCGATCCTCCAGCGCCGCATCCCGATCCGGCCCGCGCAGCCGCCCGACCAGACGCCGTTGCTTCGCCCCCACCGCAGCGTCCAATTCCGGCATCGGGTCCATCCGCTCCGGGTGACCGAACAACGCCGCCGCCATCTCCGCCGCGGTCCCGGATGGAGGCCGCATTCCCACAGGCCGGATCGCCGCCGGCCCCTCCAGCACCAACGCCCGCACAAGCTCCGGGTGCCGCGCCGCCAGCCAAAGCGCCACCTTCCCGCCAAACGAACTGCCCATCAGATCGAACACCTCGATCCCCAACGCCCGCACCGCGTCCGCCATCGTCGAGGCCAACGCCTCAATTCCATCCGAGCGCGTATTCTCCGCTGAGTCCCCAAACCCCGGCATCTCGAACGCGATCACCCGCCGTCCCCGGCGCAACAACGCATGTGCCGGAGTCATTTGCAGTCCACCCGCGCCATGCAGGTGAACCAACACCGGCCCCTGCCCCGCCTCCATGAACCGGATCCGGAACCCATCGACCTCGACGAAACGTTCTACAAATGACATGATCGAGACCTCAGATATCGCGCACGCGTGGCAGCACGGTGCGCCCGAACAGCGCCAGAGCATCCATCATCGCCCCGAGATCGCCCGTGCCAGGATCGGTCAGCGAAATATCCAGCACGCCCGCCCCAATAACCTCCCGGCATCGGCGGATCTGCTCCACCACCCGGTCCGGTCCGCCGCAGAAACTGATCGGCAACACCCCTCCGACATTGGCCGGCTGCCGGACCCCAGCGACATTCCGGGAAACATCGGCCGCGATCAGTGCATCCCGCAACGCCCCGCCGATCGGAAACGGCGCCCGCTTGTCCCGCCCCGCCAACGCCGCCTCCGCCGCGTCGTCAGTCTCTCCAAGGATCATGTTGGCGCGGTAGATGATGTCGTCCGGCCCTGGCGTCCAACCATGCGCCGCGCACTGCTCCTGATAATATCCCGTCGCCCGCCCCATCGCCTCAAACGAGCCATACGACACACCCAGCCCCATGTGGTGCCGCGCAGCAAACGCACCCGCCTCCGCGCTGGTCCCCAACACATAGGATTGCAGCCCCGGCAGCTGTCGGCGCGGCCAGATGGACACCGTCCGATACTGAAAATACCGCCCCTGCCAGCCAAACGCCTCCGGCTCGGTCCACGCCTTCAGGATCAGTTCCATCCCCTCGTCGGTACGCCCCCGAGCCTCGGCGGCATTCAGGTCGTAGCTGAGGTATTCGTTGGTGGTCCCGCGCAGCAGCCCGGCAACGATGCGCCCGGGGGCCAGCGCATCCAGCATGGCGAATTCCTCCGCCACCCGGATCGGATTGCTGGTGGGCACGATCGGCCCCAGCAGCGCGATCTTGATCGTGTCCACCCGCCCCGCCAGCCACGCCGCCGACACCGCCGGCGACGGCGTCAAAATACGCGGCGAGTAATGATGCTCCGACAAACTGACCCAGTCGAACCCGAGCGCCTCGACGAATCGCGCCCGTTCCTCCATCCCCCGCAGCGCCACGGATACGGTGTCGAGATCACACGCCCCCGATCGCACCGGCCACTCGCGCGGCAAGTCAGGTGGCGGAACATAGCGTCCCGTCTCGAAATAGGAGATTTTCATGGCCGTTGCCTGTGCCGTCCCGGGGCAAAACGCTACAAGACATTCACGGGACTGTCGATGTGACTTGACTTCACCGCCCGCTAACGCCCGATGATAGCCCCCAACCGGTGCCAAAAGCCGGCAAACTGGGAGCGCACCCAATGTTCATCCGCAATGCCTGGTACGTCGCCGCCTGGGCCGATGAGATCACCGACCAGCCCCTGGCGAGGCGAATCTGCAACGAACCGGTGGTCCTGTTTCGCGATGCCGACGGCCACGCCGGCGCGCTGCAAGACATGTGCTGCCATCGCGGCGCCCCGCTGCACCTTGGCCAGGTGACCGAACGCGGCCTGGTCTGCGGCTATCACGGCCTGACCTTCGACCGCACCGGCGCCTGCGTCCACATCCCCGGCCAGGACCGCATCCCCGACCGCGCGCGCGTCCGGGCCTTCCCGCTGGTCGAGCAGGACGCCTTCCTGTGGATCTGGATGGGCGATCCGGCGAAAGCCGACCCGACGACGATCGTGTCGTATCCCTGGCACAACGACACCGAACACTGGCCGCACAAGCACACGATGTATCCGATCAAGAGTTCGGCCATGCTGATGGTCGACAACCTGATGGACCTGACCCATCTCGGCTATGTCCACGTCTCGACCATCGGCGGCAACCCGGCGATTCATGTGGACGCCAAGATGGACACCGTCCGCACCCCGATGGGTCTGAAATTCACCCGCTGGATGCTGAACTCCGCCCCGCCGCCAACCTATATCCGCGCGGTCGGCTTTGAGGGTCGCATCGACCGCGCCCAGATGTTCGAATTCATCGCCCCCGGCTCGATCCTGCAACTCAGCGCCGCGGACGAAGCCGGCACCTACAAGGACGGCCTGCCCGAGAACAGCAAGCTGCAATTCCGCCTGTTCCACGGCCTGACGCCGGAGACGGACACCACCTGCTTCTACTTCTGGTCCACCGCCAACGGCTTCCGCCCCGGCGATCCGGCCACGACGGAATCCCTGTTCAACGAAATCGCCGCCGCATTCAACGAGGACCGCACCGTGGTCGAAGCCCAACAGGCGCGCCTGTCCGAATTGGGCGAATCCGGCCTGGTCGACATCACGACGGACGCCGCCCGCATGCACATGCGCCGCACCGTAGACCGGCTGCTGGCCGAAGAAGCGCAAGCCCTGGCCGCGGAATAGCGCCGTCGAGTCCTACGCCGACAACGCCTCCACCGTCGAACCGGCATCCAGCGTGCGTAGCGTCAGGGCCTCGAAATCCCGCACCCATTGTCGCGCGTCGCCAAGCGGCGACTGCCGGATTGTCGCGCGCAGACCCGCCCGTAGCGCGCGCCGCCGTTCCACATCGGCCGCCAGCGCGACGGCAGTGTCCACGTACGCATCCGGCGTATCCACCGCCAGGTCACGCAAACCGGCATTGGCCAGATTGCTGAAACTCAGGCGCTCGAAGAAGGCGGGACCGACCAGGCTGACCGTCGGCACGCCCATCCACAGGCACTCGCATGTCGTCGTGCCGCCGGTCTGCGGCAGCGTGTCCAGCGCGATGTCGATGTCGTTGTAGTGCGCCATGTGCTGGCCTCGCACCGCGGCATAGGCAAGCCGGTCGGAAGCGATTCCGTGCCGGGCAAACGCACGCGCCATGTTGTCGCGAAACAACGCGACCCCGGCCTCGGGCCGCACCATCAGAAAGCGGCTGCCCGGCACCCGATGCAGCACACGCGCCCACAGCGCGATCGAGTCCGGTGCATATTTGTAAGGATTGTTCATCGTGCCGAAGGTCAGCCGCCCGGCGCGCTCCTCCGGCAGCCCCGGCAGGATCGGATGATCGGTAAAGCCCAGCGGACCCAGGCTGACCCAACTCGCGGGCATCTCGAACGGGCGTTCCAGCAGCAGCCGCGGATCGGGTGGCTTCAGGTACGGGTCCACCAGGATGTAGCCGATCCGGCTGAGCCCGGACGAATGCGGGTACCCAAGCCAACTCACCTGCACCGGCGCCGGTTGGTGCGCCATGACCTCCAACCGGTTGAGGTGGGTGGAACCGCCGAGTTCGAACAGGATATCCAGCCGGTCGTCGGCGATGCGCCGGGCGATGTCCTGCTCCGGCAGGTTGGGCATCCGCCGGAATTCGGCGATCTTGCCGGCGATTCGCCGCTGCACCGCGTCCGGGGCGCCGGGATTGAAGGAATAGGCAAAGACTTCGAACCGGTCGCGGTCGTAATGATCGAAAATCGGCAGCGCGAAGTAGCTGACGGGGTGGTGCCGCAGGTCGGACGACACGAACCCGACACGGATGCGCGGACCCGGCGGCGGCCGAACCGTGCGAAGCGGGACCGGCTTCGCCTCGTAACGATCACCCCATTCCCGATGGCAATCGATCAACGTCAACCGATCCTGCATCGTCTGCACGCGGCCAAGCTGAGCGTGCAGCGCACCCACGACATTGCGGCGGACCCAATAGTCCAACAGGACACGCCGATCCGGGAACAGTGCATCGAACGCCGCCAACGTCTCCAGATCGGCAACGCGCAACAGCGCGCTTTGCACCGCATGAGCGCTCGATGGATGCGGCACGCCGCGTGCCACGATGCGGCGTGCGATGGCAGCGGCCTCGGCAATGTGGTCCGCCTCACTGCCGTAACGACTGTTCAGCAGGCTCCAGCACAACTTGCCCTCGGCATTGGTATCATCGGGACGCAATGCCACCGCGCGCGCATAGTGTTCGTTCGCCGCTTCCCGATGCTCCTCCGCCAACAGCGCATCGGCGAGTGACAAATGCACATCGGCGTTCTCCGGCGCCTGCGCCAGCAATTCGCGCAGCAACGCGGCGGCCGGCCCGGCATGCCCGGACAGGCGCAGCATCTGCGCCTTGATCAGCCGAGCCTCCACGTCATCCAGCCGCTCCAGGTCCGCCAGCGCCGCGTCAACCCGCCCCGCCGTGTAATGCGCCCGAGCGCGATCGCGCACCGCACCGGGGACGCCAGCCGCGACGGCCTCATCCAACCGCATCATCGCCTCCGCATCCCGCCCTGCTCGGGACAAAGCGTTGCCCAGCAGCCGCAGCGTGTCGATCCGTTCCGGAGCGACGGCCAACCCACGCGCGTAGGCATCCGCGGCAGCGTCCGTCGCCTCCATGTCGAGATGCACGTTACCCAGGTTGATCCAGGCGGTTTCGCTGTCCGGATCGAGCGCGGCCGCCCGCTCCAGGAACCCGCGGGCACGCAGGAAATCGCCGCGCTGACGGTGCAACACACCCAGCAGGTTCAGCGCCGGTGCGTGGTCCGGCTGCCGCACCAGCACTGCCTCCGCCGCCGCTCGGGCCTCGTCCCGCCGATCCGCGCGGAAGAGACGGGCGGCGGCTTCGTAGTCGGGAGAAAGAAGGCGGGGGCTCCGCCCCTCGACCCCGCCAAGGGCCATGGCCCTTGGAACCGCTAATGAAGGGGGAGGGGGCGACGCAGTTGTTGCAACCCGCGCGGTTGCCCCCTCCCCCCCAACCCCCTCAATAAATGGGTTCAAAGGGGCGTCGCCCTTTTGCGGGTCCAGGGCAGAGCCCTGGCCTTTCTTCTCTGACCACAAAGCCGCCAGCCCATCTTCCAGCGCGATCGACGGCATGTAGCCCGTCGCGCGCAGCTTCGTGGTGCTGGCCAGCATCGCCAGCGGCTCTGCCGTTGCCCTGACCGACACCGCCAGCAGATCGGGCCTCCCCGCCGACCGAGCCGCAAGCCCGGCCAGCGCGCCAACCGCAATCGGTTGCCCCGAAGCAACGTTCACCGCACCACTCGTCGCGCTCATCAGCAGATGCGCCAGCGCGCGGCCTGCATCAGCGACATGCATGAAATCCCGAACGGCCTCACCCGGCCCAATCTCAGGCCGCCGCGCTTCGCGCAACGCCCCAAGCAGGCTGGGCACCAGCCGAGACGGCGCTTCATACGGCCCATACAAATGAAACAACCGCGCCCAGACCAACCCAATTTCCGCCTGCACGGCAAACGCCGCCATCAGCCGGTGCAACGAGTCCTTCGCGGTGCCGTACAGCGATCCGGGCCGGCACAAATCGTCCTCCCGCCACGGCCGCGCCGGCAGCGATCGCCAGTCATACTCCGCGCAGCTTCCCACCATCAGCATGCGCCGAGCACCCTGGTCCGCCGCCAGACGTGCCAGATCAAGTGAAGCAGCGACCCAATCCAGATTCAGCGGCGACGTCCAATACACACCCGGCCGGGTCACCCACGCGCAGTGCAGCACCGCGTCCGGCCGTACCGCCGCCACCAACTGACGCCGCGCTCCCTGATCCAGCAGATCGGCGCGATACCAGCGCGCACGCGGATCGGTTACCGTGTTGCCAACGGCATGGACTTCATAGGCCCGCTCGAGCAACGGCCCGATCACCTGCCGCCCGACAAATCCCGATGCCCCTGTCAGCAAAACCCGAGGCGCGTTCACGACACAAAATCCGGCCAGGCGGCATCGCGATCCGACAACACCACCGGCGATGAGGGCCACGGGATCGCAAATGCCGGATCATCCCACCGCACCCCGCGCGCGCAACCGGGATCGTAATCACGATCGATCTGATACAGCACCGCCGCATCGTCGGTCAGCGTCAGCAACCCATGTGCGCAACCGCGCGGCACCAGCAGCCCCTGCCCGTTCGCCGCGGTCAATTCGACACAGAAGGCGCGACGGAAGCTGGGTGAATCCGGCCGCAGATCCAACACCACATCAAACATCGCCCCGGCGACGCAGTGGACGATCTTGGTCTCCGCCGCCGGCGCGACCTGGTAATGCAGGCCGCGCAGCGTCCCGCACCGGGACGACCGCGACAGGCTTGTCTGGACAGGCGAAAACGCGACACCGGCGGCGGCCAGCGTCGTGAGACAGGACAGCCTGGCAAAGCTGCCGCGGGCATCGTGGGCTGCCTGCGGTTGCAGCAGCACAACACCCGGCAGAAGGGTCGGGATAACCCGCATCGTCAGGCCTTGATGACGCGCAGAACGGGCGACGGGATGACGAACCGCCCGCCCCATCCGCCGATGAAGCGCGTCGCTTCCATGATCTCATCGGCAATGTTCCACGGCAGCACCAACAGAAAATCCGGCCGCACCGCCCGCAGCCGATCAGGCGCGGCGATCGGAATGCGACAACCGGGGATTCGATACCCCTGCTTCAGCTTGCTCGCATCGGCGATGAAAACGATATCCTCGGTTTGAGGACGCGCGGCGTTCAACAGCATCGTCCCCTTCGCCGCGGCCCCGTAAGCGGCGACAACCGCACCGTCCGCGCGCGTCTGGGCCAGAAAATCCCGCAGGCCGCCGACAACACGAGCGGCATCATCGGCCAGCACGCGATAACGTTCCGGTTGGTGCAGCAGAGCGGCCCGCTCCGCCGCGATAACCTGATCGAGCATGGCAGTCGCCGGCCGTTGGCCAACGCCGGCATGCTGAGCGAACAGCCGCAAGCTGCCGCCGTGGGTCGGCAGCGTCTCCACATCGAATATTGCCAAGCCGACCGAGGCCAGAACTTTTTGCAACACCAGGGCAGAAAAGTAGAAGACGTGCTCGTGATAGATGGTGTCGAACTGCCCGCCGTTCAGCATCGCCAGCACATGCGGCACCTCGATCGACAAGGCCCCGCCCGGCTTCAGCACGCGGGCAAAACCTCGAACGAAATCCATCAACCCTGGCGCATGCGCCAGGACGTTATTGGCGACCAACAAATCAGCGTGCTTGCCGTCCGACACCAATCCGGCCGCCGTTGGTTCGCCAAAGAACGCGGTCAGGGTCGGCACGCCGCGCCGCCGAGCCTCTTCCGCCACATTGGCCGCCGGATCGACGCCCAGGATCGGAATACCGTGTGCGGCGAACGCGCTCAGCAGGATACCGTCGTTGCTGCCCACCTCCATCACCAGGCTGTCGGCTCCCAACCCGAACCGATCAACCGCCATGGCGGCAAACCGGGCAGTATGTTCACGCCACAGGGCGGAAACCGAAGACATATAGCTGTATTCGGAAAACATCGCCCCCGGATCCGCGGTTTGCTCCAGTTGCACCAGCAGGCAAGCCGAACAGACCATGACGCGCAGGGGAAAGCGGGGGTCGGGCGCGTCGGGCGCATCCATCGGCACCAGGCTGTTCGCCAGCGGCTGATCACCCAGATCGCAGGCTTCGCACACCAGGGCGGCACCACAGAAGCGGCAGGCAACGGGCATCGTCATGACGTCAGCCAGGCCTGAATCTGGCCACGCCCCACACGGTGCATGTCCTGACCCGCCCAGGCCGCCTGATGCCACGCCGCGGTCCAGCCCAGCGCCTGTTCAATACCAGTCGTCGTCCGCCAACCCAGCGTCCGCCACGCCCGTTTCGGATCGAGGCGCAACGCCGCGGTCTCGGCAAACGAGGCCTCGGCCTGCCGCCAGCCGCGACCTGACCCCAGCGCGCATTGCAACCGCCGGGTCAGCTCCGCCGCGGTCAGCGCGTCGGCGGCCCCTGGCCCGAAATTCATCGCCGCCGGCGCCTCGCCACGGGCCAGTGCCTGGACGTAGAGCAGATAGCCCGCCAGCACATCCAGCACATATTGCCACGGCCGCACCGACTCCGGGCATCGCAGCATCACCGGAACGTCCGTTCGGAATGCCCGAATCACATCCGGCGCGAGCCGCCCCGCCGCCACATCGCCGCCGCCCAGCACATTGCCAGCGCGCGCCGTCGCGGCGATGCAGCCGCCGTCCCGAAGCCGCTCCCGCCAGCCCGCCGTCACGTGCTCCGCCGCCGCCTTCGAGGCACTGTAAGGATCGGTGCCCCCAAGCGGACTGTCTTCATGGAACGCGGCGCCGCCGGGATCGGGGCGATAGACCTTGTCGGTCGTGACCATCAGCGCCACGGCGGCCGGCGAAGCCGACAGCGCCGCAAGCAGATGCGCGGTCCCCATCACATTGGTCGCAAAGGTCTCCAGCGGACGCGCATGGCCCACGCCGACCAGCGCCTGCGCCGCAAGATGCAGCACTATATCCGGACGGACCCGCCGTACCACGTCCATGACCGCGCCGGCATCGCGTATATCCGCGATATGGCTTTCGACCGGCGGCTGCATCGCCTGGTATGCGCCGTCCGGTTCGGCCGGCAACGCAAGTCCGCTGACACGCGCGCCGAGATGGTCGAGCAACAGGCACAGCCACGCGCCCTTGAACCCGGTGTGACCGGTCACCAGCACCCGCTTGCCCGCCCAAAAGGCGGGATCCGGACACATCGCGCTCATCCCCACAGCTTCCATGGCGCCGCGCCGGAATCCCACAGCGCGTTCAGGGCTATTTTCTCCCGCAACGTATCCATCGGCTGCCAAAACCCGTGATGGGTGAAGGCCGTCAGTTGCCGGTCCCCGGCCAGGGTTTGCAGCGGCTCCCGCTCGAACACGGTCGCGTCGCCCGCGATCAGGTCCAGCACGTTCGGCTGCAACACGAAGAACCCGCCGTTGATCCAGCCCTCGACGGGTGCATCGGTGAAAGTGGCAACCGCGTCGCCATCCAGCCGCAGGCCGCCGAAGCGAGGCGGCGGACGCACCGCGGTGACGGTCGCGAGACGGCCTTGCGCACGATGGAACGCGATCGAGCGGGCGATGTCGATATCGCCAAGACCGTCGCCGTAGGTCATGCAAAACGGTTCATCCGGCGGCAGGAAGGACGCGACACGGCGGATGCGCCCCCCTGTCTGGGTCGCGTCGCCCGTATCGACCAATGTCACGCGCCAGTCTTCGCCGGCGCCATTGTGAAAATCGATCCGGTTGCCGCCGAGGTCGACAGTCACATCGGACTGGTGCAGCAGATAGTTGGCGAAATAGGCCTTGACGACATGCCCCTTGTAGCCGAGGCAGACCACGAAATCGGTCAGCCCGAAATGCGCATAGAGCCGCATGATGTGCCACAAAATCGGGCGCCCACCGATCTCTACCATCGGCTTGGGGATCGTGGCGGTCTCCTCCGACAACCGCGTGCCGCGGCCGCCGGCGAGGATGACGACCTTCATGGCGGTGCCTCCCTCATGCCACCGCTGCTAGGTCCCCGGGGAGGTCCCCGGCGAGGTCCCAGGGGAGGTCCCCGTCATCGACATACGTCGCGGTGGCGCCGAGATGCACCACCACCTCGCAGGGTCCGGCGAAGCCCTGAAACAGCGCCGCCGGCACCGCCGCATCCCCGTCCGTCCAGCGCAGTCCGGTGCCGGCCTCGAACGCGTGGAACCCGTCCGCCAGCCGCGCGTCGTCGCCGCGGGCCACGACGAACCGTGTGCCCTGCCGCAGCACCACCCGCCGCACCGCGACCCCCAGGCATCGCGGGTCCCGCGCCACCCCCAGTTCCTGCGGCACCGCCGCCCGCGATAGCAGACGCACCGCCGAGGCCGCCGCATCCACCGCGAACACGTGGACGTCGCCGGTTCGCATCCCGTCCACCCGCACCCCGTCCACCACCAGGTGCATGTCCGCATCCTGCGTCAGCGGCACCGACGGCCGAGGCCCGCACAGCGCCAGCAGCCGCTGCCACACCGCATCCACCGCCGGCCCACCGGTCAGCACCGGCGCACACGGCGCCTTCGGGGCCGCATCCCACCCCGCGTTCGCATTCTGGAACAGCCACCGGTTGCCATCGTCGCGGTAACTCTCCGCCGCCGCGCCGTTGGCCAGCAGCACATCGTGCGTCGCCAGTTCCACGTGATAGACCGAGACCTCCTGCGCCCGGTCGTCCCACAGGATACTCCGGTGGTTGACCAGGAACTCCACCGGGATCAGCACCCCGTCGAACCACAGCGCGTGGCCCTTGGTCACAAACAGATCGGTATGCGGCAGGTTCGGCCCCAGCGCCCCCTTGCGCACGATCACCGGCGTCGCCGCGCTGCGCCGCCCCCGCGTCGCCAGCACCCGGCCGCACCCGACCCACACCACCGGCCGCACCGTCCCGCTCGCGGTCAGCACGCGGTCGCCCGGCACCAGCCGCTCCACCTCGGTCTGCCCCTCCGGCGTCGCGATCAGCGTGCCCGCCAGGAAGCACAGCGCGTTGTCCACCAGCGCCCCCGGTGCGACGAACGCCGCCTGCGCCGCCGCCGCCGTGTCGAACCCCAGCACGCCGACGGTGACGCCGTTCTCGATCACCGAGATCGTCGTGCCGCTCTGGCTGAACGTCGCCGGCCCGCCGGTGGTGACCGCGATCACATCGCCCGCGGTGTAGTCGGCGATGGTGCTGTCGAACCCGCCGATCAGCGGCTGGCCGAAGTTGGGGTTGGCCTCCGAGGTGAACACCGACCCGGTGGACGGGATGTCGATCGTCGCCAGCGCGTCGGCGCCGATGGTCAGCGTGCCGGTGTTGTCGGTGAAGGCGAAGGTCTGGCCGATGACGGTATCGGCGTTCAGCACCAGGTCGCTGCCGGAGCCGATGCTGAACCCGCCGCCGCTGCCGTAGATGATCGGGGCGTCGAGGGTGAAGGCGATGGCGGCGCCGACCGGGATGGCGCCCTCGTTGTCGATGTAGGCGAGGTAGGTTTGCGTGCCGTTGAAGTTGAAGGCGTTGGTGCGGCCCTTGGGGATGACCAGGTGGGTGGGCGGGTCGAGCGGGCTGAACTGGATCAGGGTGGCGTTGGCGCCGAGGTTCACGCCGCCGTTGTCGAGCTCGACCGTGGCGTCGGGGCCGATGGTCAGCTCGCCGGGGCCGCCGGCGCCGATGTTGAGGTCGCCGCCGATGAAGACGGTGCCGGTGGTGTCCTCGATGTCGGCGTTGCCGGAGCCGCCGGCGGTCTGGCCGATGTCGAGGTCGCCGCCGATGAAGACGTTGGCGCCGTTGAGGATGGCCAGTTCCCCGGCGCCGGCGCCGCCGATGGACAGGCTGCCGGTGGTGGTCAGGGCGGCGTTGGTGCCGGTGACGGTGACGATGCCGGAACTGTTGGCGGCGGCGCCGGCGTTGAGGGTGGCGGCGGTGACGGCGGCGCCGTTGGTGATGGACAGCGCGCCGGCGCCGGCGTTGCCGACGGTCAGGGCACCGGTGATCTGCCAGGTGGACCCGGGGCCGGTGACGGTGGCGGAGGAGCCGGAGGCGGAGGACTGGGAGGCGATGGTGGCGCCCGCCAGTCCCGCGACCGCGCCGGGCGTGGTCAGAACCGTGCCGCCGGCCTGGATCGACAGGCTGCCCAGGCCCGCGTCGCCGACGACGAAACGGCCGGTGTTGGACAGCAGCGAGTGCGTCCCGGTGACCGTTACTTCGCCGGATCCGGTGGCAAGCTGGCCGACGTCGAGGCCTTGTGCCGGGTCGTTAATGTCACCGCCTGTGAACACGCTCGCCTGGTTCGCGATCAGCAGGTTGCCGCTTCCGCCCAACCCGACGTCCAACTGGCCAAGCGCGGTCAGGGTGGAGCCGGCATCGGTGATGGCGACTGCGCCGATGACACCCTGGGACCCGGCTATATAAACAGCCTCGTTGCCGACCGAGGCGCTTTCGGCTTGTACCGAACCGCCCTGGCTGATGGTCAAGCTGCCCGCACCGAAGGCGCCGACGGCCAACCGATTATCGCCGCTGGACAACAGCGCGCCGGGGCCGTGAACCGCAACGCTGGCAATCACGCCGGCGCTGGCTCCGATAGCAATGCTCGACGACCCACTCGCCGCGGTCAGGACTGCACTGGTCGACGCAAGTGTGCCGCCGGGGCCGATATCCACTGAACCGTTGCCTGCTTCCAGCGTGGGAGCGGTCACCGTCGTCGTACCGGCCGCGGTGACGATCATGTCGCCGACTGCGGCTGTCGTGCTGTTGCCGATGTGGATCAACTGGCTGGTTTCGACAACGCCGTGGTTAATCGAAAGGCTGCCGTTCGAGCCGTCGTAGCCGACATCGACGTTGAGTTGGCTGCTGACGACCCCGCCGCTTTCAACCTGCATGCTGCCGACGCCGCCGACATAGAGCAGCGTACCGCTTGAGTAGCCGGCACCCCCGATGCTGAGCGCGGCGTCGGTCGTGCTGCCGGTGCCGTCCAGGCCGACCTGTACACTGCCGTTATTCTCGACCAGCAGATCGCCGCTTCCAGCTCGTCCGATATAGACCTCGCCGTTCGCCAGAAGAGTGCCGTTGTTGACGCTCACACTTCCGACGCCCTGTCGCCCGATAGCGAGCGCGGAGATGATGCTCGAATCAGCGGTCCCGGAGACGACTTTGCCGCCTTGGGAGACCGTCAGAATGCCCGTACCGTATTGGCCGACAACGATACCGTTGCCGTTGGTGTTCAGCAGCGCACCGGTGCCGCTGACAGTTGCGACCCCGATTTCCGAGGAATTGGTGCCGTTGTTGGACGTCGCGATGAAGACGCCATAGCTGCTGGTTTGCGCCGCCCCGGTCAGTTCCACGGTGCCGCCGGCGCCAATGCTGAGCGTGCCGTTGCCGGTTTCGGTGGTGCCGTTGGCGATCGCTGCGCCGGTACCCGTGATCGTCCCACCAACTCCCACGGCAAGAGTGGTGCCGACCTGCACCGTGCCGCCATTGACTGTGAGATCGCCGGCGGTTCCCCGCAGGCCCACGATCACGTAACCCTGGCTGAGCACCTTGCCGCCGGTGGTGACGTCAGCGATGCCGGTGCCACCGACGCCGTTTTCATTCCCCTCACCGATGATGATCCCGGCGAGCCCAAGCGCGTCGGGCGTCGCCAGGAACGTCGCGAAGTTCTCCACGGTCAGCGTGCCGGTTTCGGTATGGGCGACATAGGCGACGCCGC
>DATAZJ010000633.1:0-4221 GCA_036272115.1 Rhodopila sp.
TGATATCACGTTTTCGTGATATATTTCATCGATCGATGGCGGCAAACCACATGCAGGTTCCACAGCGAAGACCTGATCGGGCACGACCCCTCGTCTTCCCAGTAATGGATCACCGCCATGGGTTCCATCAAACCAGCCTTAAGACGTAAAAACAACGAAAATCCTGCATATGCGTGCGTCATGCTCAGGTGTTTGGCAGGGGACATTCCGGTAAATCATGTGCTGCACTGCATCGAAGGAATTAAACGGCCCATCCGATCGGCTCCTCTTATCTGGAAAACAACGTCCTCGCCGGTTCCTCCAGAACAAAACGATCGCGACAGCCGGCGCATCATCTGACAAAATCCGCCAACGTGCTCGGCCGGCCCCGGCTACGCAACGCCACCCATGGCTGTCATTTCTCTCGTAGATGCACCTTCACAATGCACACCCCGTCATGCCGATGCCCGGTCAAGCCCGAGCACGGGCTCTGGTCGGCATTCAAGCCTTGACCTGAGGCATGAGTGACAGGCCCAGTACCGGAGCATCGATCCGTCGCCCGATTGGTGTAATGGACCACCAAACACAGGCGTATAGGCAATCACGCGATCCCGCGACGTGTGCAAAAAATACTAAACCATCTGCAATTTTCAAATGCGACAGTTTCATCGCCGACCATCCCGTGGACGGCGCCCATGGATGGCGCCCGTGGATGGCAAGGGCTTGCGGCGCCCCACCATCAAGGCAATCCTTCAGCAACAAAACCGCCAGGAGGAACGCCGTGCCGTCCATGATATTCGACACGATCATCGTGGGAGGAGGATCGGCCGGTTCGGTGCTGGCCAACCGGCTGTCGGCCCGTAGCCAGAACAAGGTGCTGCTGCTCGAGGCCGGCCAGGATACCCCACACGGCAAGGTCCCGGCCGCGGTGCTGGATTCCTACCCCGGCACCGCCTACCTCAACCCGAACTATACCTGGAACAAACTGAAGGTCACCACCGAGGTGATCTCCCACAACAACCCCGACGAAAAGCCGCCGCCGCTGCGGACCTACGAACAGGCCCGCATCCTCGGCGGCGGCTCCTCCATCAACGGCCAGCTCGCCAACCGCGGCGCCCCCACCGACTACGACGAATGGGCGGCCAGCGGCGCCACCGGCTGGAATTGGGACAACGTGCTGCCCTACTTCAAGAAAGTGGAGCGCGACATGGACTTCGAGGGTCCATGGCACGGAAGCGACGGCCGCATTCCCGTCCGCCGCATCTTCCCAGACCTGTGGCCCGAACACGCCAAGGCGGTCGCCAAAGCCTTCGACCAGGCCGGCTACAAGTTCATTCAGGACCAGAACGCCCAATGGGAGGACGGGTATTTCCCCATCACCATCTCCAACGCCTACGAACGCCGGGTCTCCGCGGCGATCGGCTACCTCGATCCCGGCACCAGGCTGCGCGAAAACCTGTCGATTTCCACCGACACCCAGGTCTCCGAACTGCTCTTCGAGGGCAACCGCTGCGTCGGCGTCAAAGCCACGGTCGCCGGCCGCCCGGAGGAATTTCGCGGCAAGGAGATCATCCTGTCCTGCGGCGCCATCCACTCCCCCGCCCACCTGATGCGGGCGGGAATCGGGCCCGCCGGCCATCTGCGTGAACACGGCATCGAGGTCCGAACCGCCCTGCCCGGCGTCGGCCAGCGCCTGCAGGACCACCCCGCCGTCGCCGTCGCCGCCTTCCTCAAGCCGCACGCCCGTATCATCCACGACTACTCGCGCCGCCACATCTACACAGCCCTGCGCTACTCCTCCAACCTGCCCGGCATCCCCGCCGGCGACATGTTCACCGTCGTCACCAACAAGACCTCCTGGCACCGCGTCGGCGAGCAGATCGGCTCCTTCATCGTCACGGTCTACAAGACTTACTCCGAAACCGGCTCGGTCCGTCTCCGTTCGGCAAATTGGTCTGATGAGCCTCTGGTGGACTTCAACCTTCTGTCAGACCAACGCGACCTGCAACGCATGATGGATGGCGTCCGCCAGTTCGGCGCCATGCACCTGACCCCGATCATGCAGACCGTGACAGAGCATCCCTTCCCCGCCAGCTACAGCGACAAAGTCCGCCAGGTCGGCCTGCACAGCCGCAAGAACAAGCTGATCACCGACGTGCTCGCCCGGGCATTGGACGGACCGGCGGCACTGCGAAAATACCTCATCGAGACACTGGTCATGGAGGGCATCACCCTCCAGGACGTCCTGACCAACGACGACAAGCTCGAAGCCTTCGTCCGCAAGGCGGCTGTCGGCGTCTGGCACGCCTCCTGCACCTGCCGGATGGGCTCCGACAGCGACCCGATGGCGGTAACCGACCCGGCCGGCCGCGTGCGCGGCGTGGAGGGCCTGCGAGTCGTCGACGCCTCGGTGTTCCCGGTCGTCCCCTGCGCCAACACCAATTTCCCGGTGTTGATGACGGCCGAGAAGATGGCGGACGCGATTTTGACCGGCGCCTGAACACAAGGGGTTGCATTGCTCGGGAAGCTTGTTAGAAACCGCCCCTTCGTTGGTGTGGGCGCTTAGCTCAGTTGGTAGAGCAGCTGACTCTTAATCAGCGGGCCGTAGGTTCGAATCCTACAGCGCCCACCAATGAACTTCCCCAGGTCCCTCAATCCCCGGCGCGGGCACGATCCAGGATCACAAACCCTGCGACGGCGGCCAGAATACCCACACCGAAGCCGATGCCGGCGCCCCAATACCCCCCGCGGACCGCGCCGAGGTAACTACCCAGCAGGGCGCCGAAAGCCAGCGTCGCGAACGGCAGGAAGCAACCGACAGCAAGCATTCGGATTCCTCTCCTCGATGACCGAGGGTCGCGGACGAACGATCAGTAGCAGGCCGGCCTGCGTGGCCCCAGATTATAATTCCAGCCATTGGAGCGGTCCGGACAGACCACCTGGATGGAGACCGTCATGCCGTTTGGTGCCGGCTGAGGCATGACGGAGGGCGGCTGCAGGGCCTGGCCGATCGACATGCGGCGGAAATCGGCTTCCCATGCCTGGGCCCGGCGATCGGCCTCATAGGGTGGCAAACCGGCGGACGGGACGATGCCGATGCGCAGCAGGTCAGGATCGAGTAGCGCCTCCACCATGTCCGTGCGCGGGCTGGTGGCGATTGCGCGCTGCCCGTCCGGGAAGGTCACCACGGCGCCATCGGGCAGGTCCTGGATCGTGGCGGCGCCGGTTTGCACCGCCTCGGCCATCTGGGTGTGAAGCCGCTGCTGCAGCAGATCGACCGACTTCTGCTGATGTGTGGAGCCACACCCGGCCAGCAGCAACAATCCCATGCCCACAACAAGCTGGCGCATCCCTACAACTCCCCTGTCCGAACACCACTTAAATGGGAGGGAAACCGAACGGCCGGCTTCAAATCAACGCCAGCGGAAAGGCACGGCCGTCGTTTCGGTCCGTCCCCCATAGATGAAGCCCTTGGCAATGATTGCAAATTCCCCAAATCTTCGGACGCCCCAAATCATCGGACGCCCCAATCATCCGACGAAGCACGGCACGGCGCCGATCGATGTCGGCAGCACGTCCGCAATCCGAACCGAGGCACGTTTATGCGTATGCTCAGACTCTTTGTAGCCGCCGTGTCGGTGATCGCACTCACCGCCTGTGCCGCGCCGGACAGCGGCGATGGACAGTCGCACCGCGGCCAGGCCGGCCCCTATATCAGCGGCAGTGCGGGGGTTGGTTTCTAACGGGCCGCCCCTGCCCCGTATCCTCGGCCCGTTCACCGGTCGTCCGCCATGCCGGCCAGCACAAGTGGTCTGCTAAAATTGTGTTCAGGAGACAGAATGCTCGGGACCCATATCCTCCTGCCATTTCTCGCGATGGTCGTTGGGGCATTGTTCGAGACGTGGATATACGGCAGCCACGACTGGATTGGGGGCGCCGCCGTGGGGTTCGGCGTCGGCTGCGCCATTCTGGCGCTAGTTTGGCTGCTGTTCGCGCTTCTCAGACGATGGGTCGAATGAGCCTCCCGGTGCCAATCGATCAAGGCGTCGACCCCGAAAGCGAGATCTTCGACACTCTGCCCCCGGGAAGACACCGGCATTCAGGTTCGGGCGGTCGAGCAGACAGGTCCTGCAACTGGCCGCGATCGGCGATGCCGTGATACAGGTGGCGGAACGCTTTGACCTGCCGATGACGGCGGCGCGCGCACCGCTGGAACGGGCCCGGCAGGCCCACGCCGACAAA
>DATAZJ010000634.1:0-2274 GCA_036272115.1 Rhodopila sp.
AATGATAAACAATACCAGAATCACAATGTAGACAGGACTAAATACCTTTTCAATTACAAACAGCACGCCACGGTGACGATCGCCCATTCCCTGACCCGCGACCTGCCCGCCGAGTGCCGCCGCGCCGATATCCTGATCGCCGCCACCGGCAAGCCCGAGATGGTGCAGGCCGACTGGGTGCAGCCCGGCGCCACGGTGATCGATGTCGGCATCAACCGCCTGCCGGACGGTCGCCTGGTCGGCGATGTGGCTTACGACGCCTGCGCCGCCGTCGCCGGCGCGATCACCCCCGTGCCCGGTGGCGTCGGGCCGATGACCGTCGCCTGCCTGCTGGAAAACACCCTGGCCGCCGCGTTGCGCCGCCGCGCATAGCCGCCCCCACGCCCGCCAACGTTGTCACGCCGCCCCGGCGATGAGACAACGTCGCAAGCGCGGTGCGCGGGAGGAAACAACGAATGCCGGACGCCCCGGGCGAAAGCCTGAGCCGTACGCAACCCAACGTGCCGGAACAGCCGGATGAGGCGCGCCGCCGCCTGGTCCTTGCCGCTTGCCTGATCGCCACGTTCATGGCCGCGGTCGAGAGCACCATCGTCGCCACCATCATCCCGACGATCGTCAGCGACCTGGGCGGCTTCAACCTGTTCACCTGGGTATTCACCGTCTACTTGCTGACCCAGGCCGTCGCCATCCCGGTCTATGGCCGCCTCGCCGACCTCTACGGCCGCAAACCGGTGTTCTTCGCCGGCACCGCCTTGTTCCTTGTCGGTACCATTCTCTGCGGGTCCGCCTGGAGCATGCTGTCGCTGGTGCTGTTCCGGGCCGTGCAAGGCTGCGGCGCCGGCGCGATCCAGCCGATCGCCGCGACCATCCTGGGTGACATCTACACCCCCGCCGAACGCGGCCGCATCCAGGGGCTGGTCTCCTCGGTGTTCGGCGTCTCGGCGGTGATCGGGCCCTCGCTCGGCGCCTTCCTCGTCGCCCATGTCAGTTGGCGGGTCGTCTTCTGGGTCAACGTCCCCATCGGCTTCGCCGCCATCGCCATGATCGCCGTCTTCCTGCGGGAGAGTGTGCAGCATCGCCGCCACAGCATCGACTGGGCCGGCTCGCTTTTGCTGCTGCTCGCCTTCGGCAGCCTGATGCTGGCTCTGGTGCAGAGCGGCGCTCTCAGCGGGCCTGCGCTGGCTGCCCTGACCGCGACCGGAGTCATCGCCCTGGTCACGCTCTATTTCCACGAGCGCAGCACCCCCGAACCGATGCTGCCGCTGGAGTTGTGGCGCATCCGCGTCATCATCGTCGGCAGCCTGGGCAACTTCACCTCGGGCGCCATGATGATGGGCGTCTCCGCATTCCTGCCGACCTATGTGCAGGGCGCGATGGGAAGGGGCGCCATCGATGGCGGCCTGGTCCTGGGTGCGATGTCGGTAACCTGGGCGCTGGCAAGCATCGCCGCCGGTCGGTTGATGGTGCGCACCAGCTATCGGCTGGTCGCGATCATTGGCGGCCTGTCGCTGTCGACCGGCTGCGCCATGCTGGTGGCGTTGCGTCCCGCCGATGGCCCGCTATGGGCCTCGGCCGGGTCGCTGGTGATCGGCATCGGGATGGGCTGCTGCAGCACGACGTTTATCGTCTCGATCCAGGCCTCGGTGCCTTGGGGCCAGCGTGGCGCGGCGACCTCATCATCGATGTTCATGCGCTTCGTCGGCCAGTCCGTGGGCGCATCGAGCTGTGGCGCGGTGCTGAACCTCAGCATGCGGCACCTCGACCCCGGCGCGGTCAATGCCGTGGCGCAATTGCTGGATCTGCCCACCCGCCGAACCATGGCACCTGAGAGACTTGCCCATCTGACGGACGTGATGGCCGGGTCGCTGCACAACGCTTATCTGCTGGCGACCGGATTTGCCGTGCTGACCTTGGTGCTCGCCTGCCAGTTGCCGGCGCGCCTGAGCCCCACGCGGCACTGAGAGCTCGTGGTGAAATAACCAAATCGTTTGACAAGCGCCGCCAGCCTCTCATCGTCATGGCGGGCAAAGGGTCGGCATCCACGGCTTGCAGTGCTGATCTCGGAGAAGGCGTGGATAGCGGGCCTCCGCCCGCTATGACGGAACAGGCGGCAGTACCAACGTCGCAGCACTTATACCAACCGGCGTTGATGCAGACTCTTCGGTTGACCCCGTCCGTCATGCCGGCGCATGCCGGTATCCAAGCCTTTTACGAGCGGAAACAAAGGCATCGACGGCGAGCATGCGCTTGCCAAGACGGATGCACGGCGCTGCC
>DATAZJ010000635.1:0-21048 GCA_036272115.1 Rhodopila sp.
CCGAGCGTGCAGCGCGAGCAGCAGCGGCCGGGTGTCGATTTCCTCACCCAGCGGCCAAAACCCGGAGACCACGGCGGCTGGCGGCGGCGGACAGTCGCGCAGGACATGCTGGGCAAGCGCACGCCCCGCGGCAGCCTTGTCCGCCCCCTGCCGACGCACCAGCGCGGCCTGGCGCTCGGTGCGTTTGGCATCGTCGAGTTGGTTCATGCGGGAATGATCATTACGGAGCCGCCCTGGCCGTTGGCGTTAGCATCCTCCCAGAGCCTGCGTATGCAGGTGGGCACCAGATACCGAGACCAGGATCCCGACAGCGCCAGCGCCCGAGGAAGTTGCTTACGGCCCAGGGGATGGCTTGCCTGACGAACCGGGCAGCCCCGCTTCACCAACTTAGTGCCTGGGGCGGAATAAACAAGAAGGGCGCCGCCCCAGCCTTCGCCGTAGCCTCACCTACTTCGTCTCCAGCCCCTCGGCGATCTCTTCCGCGCGTTTTGCCATGCGGCTGAGTTTGCGGCTCAGCTTCGGATCGGGTTTCTGGGGGCCGACCAAGCCTTCCAGACGGCCGCGCATTTCAAAAATATCGTCAGCCATCAGCAGCGCCGCCATCACCAGCATCCTGGCCTCGCCGCTTGGACCAGCGGCGAGGCGGACCCCGTCGATGCGGCGGCTAACCTCGGCGCCCATCGCCTCCAGGTGGGTCTCCTCGCCATCCTGGCAGCCGATCGTGTAAGCGTAACCGTTGATGCGAAGCGTCACCTGCGCCATCGCGCCATTCTCCCGTGGTTTATTCTGGTTTGCCGAGGGCTGCCCGCAGGCGGCCGATCAGCGCATCAAGCCGTTCGGCGATCTCGGGCACCGACAGGTCGGAGTCCAGCGGCGCCGGATGTTCGGCTGCTGGCGGTGCGGCCGCGAGGCGCGCGATCCGTTCCAGCGCGGCCTCCAGCCGGTCCGCCGCCGCATCCGGGTCCTCGGGCTCGTCCGCCATATCCGTCCCTGTTCCCCCGTGCCGTGACATAATCCCTGCTGATGCCGTGTGAACCGAACGCGGTCAACAGGTTGAACGTCACCATCGCATCAGCCATTAAGAGGCGACATGATTGTTCATCCCGCCGTGATCGTCCATGGGGTGGCGGACGCGAAAGCGGCTCTCGCACCCGGTCTGCCGGTCACGCTGCTGTCAGCACCCGGCGCGGCGCTGTTCGCCGGTTGTCTGTGGTGGCGGGAAATCGTTGCCGCCGCCCGATCAGCCTGTCCGGAGACGGAGGCGACCGATATCCTGGATTGTGCCGACGCGTCGGGTATGGCGATGGGCGCACTGCGCAGCGGGGTTTGCCGGCTGGTGCTGTGGCCGGACGCGCCGGGATGGGACAAAGTCGTGGCGATTGCCGCGCGCCAGAATGGTTTCGTTATGCCGCAAGCCCCTGCCGCGTTGGACCTGGCACAGCGCAACGCGATCCGACGGCTGCACGAATGGCTGCGGGGGGCCGAACCGCCCGCGCGTGACAGTTCTCCATCGCTGAGCTAGTATCGCGCATCAGAGAAGCGCGATACGTCGCAGTTTTGTCCGAGTGGCCGATTCACGCGGGAAATCGCGGTCACCTCGTGATTCGCGCTTTACCGCGATCGGGCACTTGTGCAGAAGGCTGACGACTTCGGTGAGGCCTCATCCATTGGCAAATAGCGGTCTCGATCCGGCGGGTTGCCGGGTTTACCTGATCACGCCGCCGGCGTTCGACCCCGAACCGTTCTCCGGCAATCTGTCGGCGGCGCTGGACGCGGGTGACGTGGCTGCGGTCCAGCTTCGGCTGAAGGACGCGGATGACGACGTCTGGCGACGGGCGATCGACCTATTGCGGCCGGTCTGCCAGTCGCGCGACGTGGCATTCCTGCTGAACGATCGAGCCGACCTGGTCAGGGAGAGCGGGAGCGATGGTGCCCATGTCGGCCAGGACGACATGCCCGCCACGCAGGCCAGAAAGCTGATCGGGCCGGATCTGACCCTGGGCGTGACCTGCAAGGGCAGCCGCGACCTGGCGATGCAGGCGGGTGAGGACGGGGCGGATTACGTCGCCTTCGGGGCATTTTATCCGTCCACGACCAAGGTTGTGACAGGGATGCTTGACCCGGAAATCCTGCACTGGTGGTCGGAGATGATGGAACTGCCCAGTTGTGCGATCGGCGGGATCACGCCGGAGAATTGCGGGCCACTGGTGCGGGCGGGAACGGATTTCCTCGCGGTCGTGGGGTGCGTCTGGAACCACCCGGACGGACCAGGGGCTGGGGTGAAGGCGCTGAACGCGGCGATCCGGGAAGCGACTTCTTAATCAGGATAGATCATCTTCCGGGTTACGCCGCCATCCACGACGAATTCAGCGCCTGTGATGAAACCGCTGTCCGGCCCGACCAGAAACGCAGCCAAAGCGGCGATGTCCTCGGGGCGGCCAACGCGTCCGGCCGGATGGAACGCGTGTTCCTGTTCGGTCGGTTCGGGACCTTTGGTCAGGATCCATCCAGGGCTGATGCAGTTCACCCGGATATCCGGCCCCAGGCTTATCGCCAGCGCATGCGTCAGCGCGACCAGGCCGCCTTTCGAGGCCGAATACGACTCGGTATCCGGTTCCGACATCCGTGCTCGTGAGGAGGCGATCGTCACCACCGCCCCTCCGGTGGCGCGCAGCAGGGATTCGGCTGCCCGAACCAGCAGGAACGTGCTGGTCAGGTTGGTGGTCAGCACTGCGGACCATTCGGCCAGGGAAAGCGCCGCGATCGGCTTGCGGATCATGAACCCGGCATTGCAGATCAGCGCATCCAACCGCTGTTCGGTCGCGGCGATCGAGCCCAGCAGACCGGACACCGCGCTTTCGTCGCCGACGTCGCAAACCGCGTAGCGGCCGCCGGACGGGGCGCTGCCGGCGGCGTCCCGGTCAGCGACGATTACCTGCCAGCCGTCCTGGGCCAGACCGGCGGCGATGCCGGCGCCGATCCCCTTCGCGCCGCCGGTTACCAGGGCGACGCGAGAGGTCCGTTCGGCTGCGCTCATCCCTTGGCGGCGTCCAGCGCCTGGGACAGATCGGCGAGGATGTCGTCGATGTGTTCCAGTCCGACCGACAGCCGCACATAGCCGGGGGTGACGCCGGTCGCGGCCTGCTCCGACTCGTTGAGCTGGGAATGCGTGGTGCTGGCAGGATGGATCGCCAGGCTGCGGGCGTCGCCGATATTGGCGACATGGTAGAACATTTTCAGCGCGTTGATGAACGTGCGGCCGGCCTCCGATCCGCCGGCCAGTTCGAAGCCGACCAGGCCGCCCTGGCCGTGCGGCAGATATTTCGCCGTCCGTTCGGCGCCAATGCCCGTGTGATGCGCCGGATGAATGACGCGGGTGACGTCCTTGCGGTCGGCCAGGTAATTGGCGACCGCAAGCGCGTTGCGGCTGTGCTCCCGCATCCGCAGCGGCAGGGTTTCAAGGCCCTGGATGAAGGAGAACGCATTGAACGGAGCCATCGCAGCGCCGAGGTCGCGCAGCAGCGTGACCCGCATTTTCAGGATGTAGGCGATGGGACCGAGCGGCTTGACCGCCTGCGACCAGACCGCGCCGTGGTAGGACGGGTCAGGTGTGTTCAACGCCGGCTGACGGTCCGGATTGGCTTCCCAATCGAAATTGCCGCCATCGATGACGACGCCGCCGATAGCAGTGCCGTGGCCGCCGATCCATTTGGTGGTGGAATACATCACCACCGCCGCACCATGGTCGAACGGACGCACCAGCAGCGGGGCGGCGGTGTTGTCCATGATCAGCGGAATGCCGAAGGAGCGGCCGATGCTGGCCACCTCTGCGATGGGGAACGGGATCAGCTTGGGATTGGGCAGCGTCTCGGCATAATATGCGCGCGTGCGGTCGTCAGTGGCTCGGGCAAAGCCCTCCGGGTCGGCCGGATCGACGAAACGGGCTTCGATGCCCTGGTCCTTCAACGTGTTGGCGAACAAGTTCCACGTGCCGCCATACAGATCGGTCGAGGTGACGAAATTGTCGCCCGCCCGAGCCAGGTTCTGCACTGAAAAGGCCGAGGCCGCCTGGCCGGAACCAAGCGCGAGCGCCGCGACACCACCCTCGATCGCTGCGAGACGCTGTTCCAGCACGTCGTTGGTCGGGTTCATGATGCGGGTGTAGATGTTGCCGAGTTCCTTCAGCCCGAACAGGTTCGCCGCATGTTCGGCACTGTCGAACTGATAGGCCGTGGTCTGGTAGATCGGCACGGCGACGGCATTGGTGGCACTGTCGCGGCGCCAGCCGGCATGCAGGGCGAGCGTCTCGGGATGCTTGCTGGTCATGGGTTTTCCTCCTGGTGTCCGGTTTGGCGCGCACTATAGGCCGCGCGACGACGCGGTAAACGGCCCAATACAGGACGGAAAAACCTCTCCCATTTCGCATGTCGCTTAGTATTTTTCAGCCGGTTCGCGGCCGGGACGGAGAAGATCCGGCCACGGGGCCTTCCCGTGATGAAAGACCCCGCAGTCCCGTCGCTATCGCGCGCCGTTTTGCTGTTTTTGCAGGATGCCATGGCCGCGTCGGAGCGCCGTGGCGATCGTCTCCGCCGGCATGGCGCCGGAGAACAGGCTGTAGCCGTCCAGGAAGAACGACGGCACACCGGAAACCCCGGCCTCGCGGGCGGCCTGGTCGGCGGCACGCATCTCCCTGTCGGCGAGACCGCCGGCCAGGAAGTCAAGTACACCCTGGCGCGACAGGCCAGCCGTCCCGGCGCAATCGGCCAGCACGGCGTGATCGCCGACATCGCGGCCATCGATGAAGTAGGCCTTGAACACCGCCTCCATCACCGCGTCCTGGTCGCCGTGCTGGCCGGCGAACCAGATCAGCCTGTGCGCGTCGATGGTGTTCGGCGTGCGGGTCATCAGGTCGGTGCGGAAGCCCAGGTCGACGGCGGCGGCGGCCTCGGTGATGCGCTGGTCCAGGGCGGCGGATTTTTCCACGCTGCCGAACTTCCAGGCGCGATAGGCGGCGCGATCCCGGCCCTCCTTGGGCATATCGGGATTGAGCTGGAACGGGTTCCAGTGGACCTGGAAGGTCAGGCCTTCCTCAGCCAGGATCGCCAACGCGCGCTCCAACTGTCGCTTGCCGACGTAGCACCACGGACAGATCGCGTCCGAGACAATGTCGATCCGCGTCCCGGCGGCCGCGGTCTCTGTCGTCCGGGTCTCTGTCGTCCGGGTCTCCGTCGTCCGGGTTTCCGTCTGGCTGGCAGTGGTTGGCTGGGTGTCGCAGCCGTCGGGGCCGCATATCATCGTCGATGCGTTTTCGTTGTCCATGGCCGATCTCCTTTTCCGTCACATGGCGTGTGAACGCGGTTTTGTCACGGGTGAGTGGCCTTGGATTTCGCATCGGGCGCGCCTAACCTCGTTCCTGTTGCCGAACCGGACCAGCAAAAGGATCTTCTCCATGGCGTTCCCCCCTAAATCGATGGCGGATTTTGGCGAATTCGGCAAACTTTTCGCCGACATGAAGCTGCCCGCCGTTCCCGACATGGAGGCGTTCGTTTCCGCCAGCCGGCGCAACATCGAGACGCTGACCGCGGCCAACAAGGTCGCCCTGGAAGGGGCGCAGGCCGTGGCGCGCCGGCACATGGAAATCGTGCAGCAGAACATGGCGGAACTGACCGAGGCGATTCGAGCGATGTCAACGATGGAGGCCCCGCAGGCCAAGGCCGCCAAGCAGGCCGAACTGCTGAAGCAGGCGTATGAGCATTCGGTCGCCAACATGAAGGAACTCGGCGACCTTATTCAGCAATCCAACGCCGAGGCGGTGAAGCTGCTGAACGCCCGGTTCGTCGAGGCGCTGGATGAGGTCAAGGCGCTGGCCGAAAAGTCCAAGGGCTAACGCCCACGCTCCCCGCGGGCGGTCACGCCGCCAACTGATCGGCGCGGATGTCCTTGATGTCGCGGAAGGCTAGGCCGGGGGCAAGCTCCTCCGCCCGGCGCATCATGAAGGACGACGTCGCCAGGAAGACCGGGTCGCCATCGACGTCGTCAGCCATGGCGCTGCGGTTGTCGGCGACGAATTTCACAAGGGCCGCCTTGTCGGATGACGATACCCAGCGGGCCAGCGCGAACGAGGAGTTCTCGAAACCGATCGCCACGCCGTATTCCGCACCCAGACGGGCCTGCAGGACATCCAACTGCAAGGTGCCGACAACGCCGACCAGCGGCGCCGATCCGTCCTGCGGGCGAAATAGCTGAACCACGCCTTCCTCCGCCAGTTCCACCAGCGCCTGACGCAGCTTCTTGGCCTTCATCGCGTCGTCCAGGCGGACGCGGCGGAGGATTTCCGGCGCGAAGTAGGGGACGCCGGTGAACTGGACGTCTTCGCCTTCGGTCAGCGTGTCGCCGATGCGCAGCGTGCCGTGATTGGGGATGCCGACGACGTCGCCGGCAAAGGCTTCGTCGGCGATCTCCCGTTCGCGGGCGAAGAAGAACTGCGGGGCGTGCAACGGGATCGATTTGCCGGTGCGGACTTGTTTCAACCGCATGCCGCGCACCAGTCGCCCGGAGCACACCCGAGCGAAAGCGATGCGGTCCCGATGGTTGGGGTCCATGTTGGCCTGGATCTTGAAGACCAGGGCGGTCAGGCCCGCTTCGGTCGCCTCAATGGTACGCTTGTCGGCCGGCTGGGCCCTGGGCTGGGGGCCGTACCCGGCCAGTCCGTCCAGTAGGTCCTTCACCCCGATGTCCTTGATCGCGCTGCCGAAATACACCGGTGTCAGATGGCCGGCGTTGAAACTCTCGACGTCGAATTCCGGGAGAGCGGAGCGGACCAGATCGACCTCGTCGGCAACCGCCTGCATGCGCGGATCGGACTGCGGCAGGTCGTTGATCAGATGCACCTCCCGCTTGCGCAGGTCATAGGTACCGGCGAAGTCTGCCGCCCGTCCGATCGGCCAAGTGAGGGGGCAGGTGTCCAAGGCTAGAGTGGACGCGACCTCATCCAGCAGTTCGATCGGATCGCGCGCTTCACGGTCCATCTTGTTGATGAAGGTGATGATGGGGATGTCGCGCAGGCGGCAGATCTCGAACAGTTTTCGGGTGCGCGCTTCGATGCCCTTGGCGGCGTCGATCACCATAACGGCGGAATCGACAGCCGTTAGGGTCCGGTAGGTATCTTCGGAAAAGTCCTCATGCCCCGGTGTGTCGAGCAGGTTGAACACACATCCGGCATACTCGAACGTCATAACCGAGGTGACGACGGAAATGCCGCGGTCGCGCTCGATCCCCATCCAGTCGGAGCGGGTGCGCCGGCGCTCCCCCTTGGCTCGCACGTTGCCCGCAAGCTGGATCGCCCCGCCTTGGCGCAGCAGGTGCTCTGTCAGGGTGGTTTTACCGGCGTCGGGATGGGAAATGATGGCGAAGGTGCGGCGGCGGGCGATTTCGGCGGTGACGTCGGTCATTCAAGGGCTTTCGTGGGCCGGGGCTTTCGTGGGCCGGGGCGTTCGGCGGGCCAGGCGTTCGGCGGGTGGCTACGGTATATAGGGAGCCGCCGGCGGCCCGTCACGTTCGGATGCGGCCGCTGACCGGGTTGGGCGGCATGATACCACCGGGGCCGGCACCTCACACCGTACCGACCCGCAGGGCTGCCCCTCGTGGACCGCCTGCGTTTGTCATGAACCGGGCCGCCCCGCGTGCTTGTAGCGGTTCGGTTTCGATACCAAATCGTTGTCCGCCCGATCCCGGGCTGCAATGAGGTCATCCTCGTGTCCGCACTCCTCCAAATCCATCTGCTTTGGCCCGCCCTGCTGGGTGCGGCTATGGTTGTCCTATTCATTATCCTGATGTTCGCCGGCGACGGTTGGGTGTTCATCCCCAACGATTCCTACGGCATCGTCGAACGCAAATGGTCGCTCCGCGGCAGCCGCGACGGTGGCAAGATCGGTTTCGTGACGCTTGGCGGGGAAACCGGTTTCCTGCCGGAAACGATCCATGGCGGTTTCCACAGCTACATGCCGTTCATGTATCGCGTGCATCGCCAGAAGCTGATCACGGTCCGCAACATCGGCTACCTGTTCGCCCGAACGGGGGCGCCGCTGCCGAACGGGCAGGCGCTGGCGGCGTGGCCGGAGGACGTCGATCCGCGCGACGCACGGGCGTTCCTGACGAAGGGCGGGCAGCAGGGCAATCAGCGGCATATCCTGCGCGCCGCCTCCTACGCCATCAACACCGCCTTGTTCGTGGTGTTCACCGAGGATGGGATTTTCGAGATTTCCCTCGGTGACCGGGAGAAGATCGATACCCTGCACGCGCTTATTCAGGCGCGCGGCGGGTATGATCCGGTTTTCCTCGACGGCGACGATATCGGCGTGGTGACCGTGCAGGACGGGCCGGCCCTGGACCATGGCGAGATCATCGCGTCTACCGTCGGTACCGATGCCAAGGTCCCGGCGCTGTTTCATAACAGTTTTCAGGACGTGCCGAAGTTCCTCGCCGCCGGCGGCCGTCGTGGCCGACAGGAGCAGGTGCTGACCGAAGGCACCTACTACATCAACCGGCTGTTCGCGACCGTCGACTTCAAGGAAAAAACGATCGTCGAGATGGGCACCGTCGGTGTGGTGGTGTCCTACGTCGGACCGCCCGGCGCCGATCTGACCGGGGCCGATTACAAGCATGGCCAGTTGGTCGACCAGGGCCAGCGCGGTGTCTGGCAGGTGCCGCTACAGCCGGGCAAATACGCCTACAATCCCTACGCGTACAAGGTGAAGACCGTCCCGACCACCAACTTCCAGCTCCGCTGGATCGAAGCCGCGACGGACGGCCACAACTTCGACGCCAACCTGTCGGAGATCAGGCTGATCACGCGGGACGCGTTCGAACCCATCCTGCCGCTGTCCATCGTGGTCCATATCGCCCAGGAGGATGCGCCCTACGTCTTGCAGCAGTTCGGCCCGGAGATCGGCAACCTTGTGGACCAGTCCCTCGACCCGATGGTCAGCGCCTGGTTCAAGGACGCCGCGCAGGCCCTGACCCTGATCGAACTGGTGAACGAACGGGCGGCATTGCAGGCGAAAGCACTGGCCGAAATGAAAGTGCGGTTCGGCAAGTATCGCCTGAACGTCATGGAGGTGATGATCGGCACGCCGCGCGCCGCCGCTGGCGACAAGCATATCGACACGGTGTTCGAGCAGCTTCGGTCTCGCCAGGTCGCCAAGGAACAGGCCGCGACCTATGCCAGCCAGCAGGAGGCCGCGGTCAAGGAACGCGAACTGAATGAGGCGAAGGCCATCGCCGCGCAGCAGCCTGCGCTGACCGCCTCCAAGGTGGCCATCGCCGTTGCCGAGAACGAAGGTGAGGCGGCCCTGAAGCGCAAAACCAAGGAAGCCGAGGCGTTGGTCAAGACCGCCACCGCCACCGCCGAACAGACCCGCCTCGCCGGTCAGGCCGAAGCCGCTCGGATTCAGGCCATCGGCGCCGCCGAGGCCAGCGCGACCAAAGCCCAGTCCGACGCGCTGGGCGGCCCGGACGCGGCCCTGCGGCGCGCCATCGCCGGTCTGCTGGCGGAGGCGATCAAGAACGCCAAGCAGCCGCTGGTTCCGGGTATCGTGATGGGGTCCGCAGGGCAGGCCAGCATCGCCGACCTGCTGATGAGCATGGCGGTCGCCAACGGTTCGGTCGCCAAACTGTTGACCGGGGAGGCGCCGGCGGCCTGACGGCGGTATCCCGGCGTTCGGCAAACGAGTGTCGATTTCGCCCGAAGTTGCTATACACACCGCCCCAATGGCTCCGCATTCACCCAAACCCGCCCGTCGCAAGCCCCCCGAACCCGCACAGGTCCACATCGACCGCGTCGGGTCGGAGGGCGACGGCATCGCCAAACTCCCCGACGGCACGCCGCTCTACCTCCCGTTCACCCTGCCCGGCGAAACTGTCACCGCCCGCCCGCTGCAATCGCGCGGCGACGGCTGGCACGCCTTCGCCGAAACCATCGCTGATGCCACCGACGCCCGTGTCGAGCCACCCTGCCGGCATTTCGGCCGCTGCGGCGGTTGCGTGCTGCAACACTGGCGCGACGGCGACTACCGCACCTGGAAAGCCGGCCTGGTGTCCCACGCCCTGCGCCAGGCCGGTTTCACGCCCCCTGATCCTCTGCCCTTCGTCGCCGGCCTGCCCGGTGAGCGCCGCCGCATCGACTTCGCGGTCCGCCGTACCGCCGGCCACATCGTCCTGGGGCTACACGAACAGCGCTCCGCCGAGGTCATCGACATCACCGACTGCCTGGTGCTGCATCCGAAGCTGATGGCGCTGCTCGGCCCGTTGCGCGCGCTCCTGCATGGGCTGAAGGCGGTGCGGCACGAAGGCTCCGTCATCATCAACCTGCTGGACTCCGGCCCCGACATGCTGCTGCGGACAGATGCGGCTCTGACGCTGGACGACCGCATCGCCCTGACCGATTTCGCCCGCGATCACGCCCTGCCTCGGGTCTCGCAGACCATTGGCAACGACACGCCGGAGACGATTGGCCTGCTGCGTCCGCCCACCACGACGCTGTCTGGCATCTCGGTGCGGCCGCCGCCCGGCGTGTTCCTGCAAGCAACCGCCGAGGGAGAGCGTGCGATCGTCGACGCGGTGCTCCGTGGCTTGCCCGGCAAGATCACCAGCAAGACCCGGGTCGCCGAACTCTACGCCGGATGCGGGACACTGACATTCGCACTGGCGAAGCTCGTGCGTGTGGCGGCGTTCGAGGGCGACGCGGCAACGGTGGGGGCGCTGAAGCAGGCGATCAACCAGGGTGGCGTGGCGGGACGGATCGAGGCGTTTCAGCGCGATCTGGCCCGCCAGCCGCTGTCGGCACAGGAACTGAAAGCGTTCGCGGCGGTGGTGCTCGATCCACCGCATGGCGGCGCGGCGGCGCAGATCGGACAAATTGCCGCCGCCGCGGTGCCGACTGTGGTGTATGTCAGTTGCAACCCGGCCACCCTATCACGCGACGCGCGCGTGCTGAACGGCGCCGGATACACACTGGCGGCGGTGACGGTGATCGACCAGTTCCTGTGGTCGGCCAGGGTGGAAAGCGTCAGCGTTTTCCGCCGCGCCTGAACGGTTTGATGTTCATTACGACGCCACATCCTCCAGGATCATTGCCGCCGCCTTCTCCCCGATCATGATGCTCGGTGCGTTGGTATTCCCCGCCACGACCGACGGCATGATAGACGCATCCGCGACCCGCAGCCCGCCTACCCCATGCACCCGCAGCCGCGGATCGACGACCGCGTTCGTTCCAGTCCCCATTGCGCAGGTGCTGCTGGGATGATGATTGGAAACCCCCGTCTGCCGCACGAACGCCTCCATATCCGCGTCGGATTGCGTCGCCGGCCCTGGTGCGATCTCCGCCGCGATATACGGCCGCAGCGCCGGCTGTTCGGCGATTTTCCGAACCAGTCGGATACCGGTGACGACGGCCCGCATGTCATATTCGGTGCGTAGGAAATCGAACAGGATCGAAGGCGGCGCCAATGGATCGGGACTCGCCAGCCGCACCGTTCCGCGGCCGTCCGGCTTCAGGTGGACGGGACTGAGTGTGAAGCCGGGGAAGCGATGCGGAATGACGCGATCTTTCGTGCGCTCCAACGTGCTCCATTCGAGCAGGTTGATCTGGAGATCAGGCCGTTCCAGGCGTGGATCGGAACGGGTGAACAATCCCGCATGGATGCCGTTACTCGCCATCGGGCCGGAGCGGAACAGGCTGTAGCGAATGCCCGCTGCGATCTTGCGCGGCCAGGAATTTTCCAGGTCGTTCAGGGTGATCGGACGGGTGCAGCGCCAACTCATGTAGGTATTGAAGTGATCGTGCAGATTGGAGCCCACCGCCGGCATGTCGCGGACCACGGCGATCCCCATGTCCTGCAGATGCTGCCCCGGCCCGATGCCCGAGAGTTGCAGCAGTTGAGGCGATCCGTAGGTGCCCCCGGAAACCACCACTTCCCGGCGCGCGGTCGCGGTTCGCCGGCCCTCGGCAACTGTGTATTCGACGCCGGTCGCTCTCCCGTCCGTCAGAACGATCCGGGTGGCGTGGGCGCCGGTGCGGATCGTTAGGTTGGGGCGAGAACGAGCGGGGTCGAGGTAGGCCTTGGCGGTGCTCCAGCGGCGGCGGTTGGATGTGGTGGTCTGGTAGTAGCCGCAACCTTCCTGCTGGGCGCCATTGAAATCCGGGTTGCGCGGGATGCCGGCCTGCTCACAGGCGGTCAGGACCGCATCGGTGAGTTCGAACCCTTTCGGGTGGTCGGAGACGTTCAGAGGCCCCCCGGTGCCATGATATTCGCTGGCGCCGCGGGCCTGGTTCTGCGCTTTGCGGAAATAGGGCAGCACGGAATCCCAATCCCATCCGGTGCAACCGCGCTGCCGCCATTCGTCGTAATCGGCATGGTTGCCGCGGATATAGACCATGCCGTTGATCGAACTGGTGCCGCCTAGGGTCTTGCCGCGTGGCAGGTACAGCCGGCGATTGTCCAGTGTCGGCTGTGGCGCGCTCTCGAACTTCCAGTTCACGGTCGAGTCGATGTAGGTCTTGGCGAATCCCAATGGGATATGGATCCAGGGATTGGTGTCGGGTGGCCCGGCTTCCAGCAGCAGGACGGTATGGCGGCCAGATTCCGACAGGCGGGAGGCGACGACAGCGCCAGCCGACCCAGCCCCGGTGACGATGAAGTCATAGGTTTCCTGTTGCATATCCGTCACCGTTTCCTCCGTCTGTCATTCTGGGCCGGAGCCGATGCTACCGGCAAGTATGGACCAGTGGGCAACGTCGGCGCGATGCCGCATAAGGGGCGCGACAGGAGGAAACGAGATGCTCGAAGTCGACCGTCCGGGGGACATGAAGGCCTATATCGGCAAGGAAGTGGGGATCAGCGAATGGCTGCTGATCAACCAGGCGACCATCGACGCGTTCGCGGATGCGACCGGGGATCACCAGTGGATTCATGTCGATGTGGAGCGTGCGAAGAAGGAAATGCCGAACGGCAAGACGATCGCGCACGGTTACCTGACGCTGTCGCTGCTGCCGCGGCTGTCGGGCGGCGTCTACCGTATTCGCCGGACGTCGAGGGGAATCAATTACGGGTCCAACAAGGTGCGCTTCACCGCGCCCGTATCGGTCGGATCACGGGTGCGGCTGCGCCAGGTCTTGAAGACCGTGGAGGATATCGCCGGCGGCGTGCGGATGACCTTCGACAGCACTGTGGAACTGGAAGGCAGCGACAAACCCGCCTTGTTCGCCGAGACGCTCGTTTTGGCGTTCGATTGAACAAAGGTTTGCCGGTTCCGTTGCGGTGCATGACCGCGGACCGGCGCGGGCGGAAAACGATCGCGCCTGAAAGCCGACGGTTGCGGTAAACCTGCTTTGATCGCCAAGGGGCCGGTGTTAGCCTCGGAATGTTCGCTTGAAACAAAAAATTAAGGAGGAACGGGGATGACCAAGGCCGCCAAACTGCAACGGCGCGGTGTCCTGCTGGGCGCGGTGGCTTCACCGTTCGTTATCGGATCGGCTCGGGCAGCCGACAGCCTTAAGGCGTACTCGATCTGGCCGGAGAACTATGCGCGGCCGATGCTGGAAGCGTTTGAGAAAGCGACCGGCATCCACGTCAATTTCATCCGCTTCTCATCGGGTGAGGCGCTGGCTCGGCTGATTGCGGAAAAGGGCAATCCGCAGGTGGATGTGTTGTTCGGCGGACCGGTGGAGACCTTCACGGCGGGGGAAGATCAGGGCATTTTCGACGCCTATACGCCGCCAAGCGCGGCCGATCTGCCAGGTCGCTTCAAGAGCACGAAAGGGATGTGGACCGCGATCGCCGACGATCCGCTGGTGTTCATGACCAACACCGCGTTTCTGAAGGACCATGGGCTGAAGCCGCCGACCTCCTGGAACGATCTGCTGAATCCGGCGTACAAGGACATGTTGCAGATGGCCGACGCCCGCACGTCGGGAACGGCCGTGACCCGTATTTTCTCGATCCTGCAGGTCAACAACCGGAACGAGGACGCGGCTTTCGGCTACATGAAGAAGCTGCGGAAGAACGTCCAGGCCTACACCAAAAGCGGTGGCGGCGGGACTGTTCCCGTAGGCCTGGGTCAAGCGGGCGGTGGCATTTTCTTCATCGTCGATGCGTTGTTTACCCGCCAGAAGGGTTACAACGTCGAGATCTCCTTTCCCAAGGAAGGCATCGGCTCCGCCGCTGAGTGTATCGGCCTGGTGAAGGGCAGCAAAAACACCGCCGCGGCGAAGAAGCTGATCGACTGGGCAACGAGTCCGGCGATGCAATCCTTGCTGGCGCCGGCCAAGATCAACTTCCTTCCCGCGAATCCGAAGGTTGCGGCGGATCCCAACCTCGCCGCGATCCTGAAGAGTGCGAACATCATTGCAATCGACGACAAGTGGGCGGGCGAAAACCGCAAGCGTATCGTCGATCGCTGGGTGGCCGAAGTCCTCAATGCCGGCTGACGCCGCGCCGGCCTTTGCGACCCCTGGCGCGCTTGGTCCGGGTCGTCTGATCGGCGCGGGCGGGATGCTGGGTCTTTGGCTGCTGCTGCTGTTGTTCATCGTCTATCCGCTGGCGATGCTGCTGGTGCGGGCCTTCTACGACGGCGGCCATCTGGCGCTTGGTCCGTTGCTGTCGACGATCGAGAGCCCCAACAACCTGCGGGCACTGCGTAACAGTCTGCTTTTGGCGCTGCTTGTCGGGGTTGCCGGAACGGTGATCGGCCTGGTGTTCGCTTTCACCGCGGAACGAGCCAACCTGGGGCGACGAGCGGGGCGGCTGATTGATTTCGCGACGCTGTTGCCGCTGATCTCGCCGCCGTTTACCACGTCGATCGCCTTCGTGTTTTCGTTCGGGCCACGCGGTCTGATTACCTATGACCTTTTTGGTATCGGCAATATCCAGGTCTATGGGCTGACCAGCACGTTCGCGGCCGAGACGATCACGTATTTTCCGATCGCGTATCTTGCCTTGCGGCCAATGCTGGCCTCGATCAGCAGCAGTTTCGAGGAAGCGTCGTTCAGCCTTGGCGGATCGCGCTGGCATGCGTTCAGGACGGTGACCCTGCCGCTGATCATTCCGGCGCTGGCGAACGCGTTCCTGTTGCTGTTCGGCTGTTCCCTGGCCGATTTCGCGACACCGCTGATTCTGGCAGGGAGTGATTTTCCCGTTCTGCCGACGGAAGCGTACCTCCAGATCACCGGGATGTTTGATCTCAGGAGCGGGGCCATCCTGTCGCTGCTGCTGCTGGTGCCCGCGGGCCTGGTCTATTATGTCCAGGATCGGTTCGTCGCCGGCCGGTCCTATGTCACCGTCACCGGCAAGGCAGCAACCGCATCGCGGCGAGATGCCGTTTCGCCCATGGCCCGCATCGTCCTGGTGCTTGCCTGCATACTGATGACGACAGTGATCCTGTATTTCTATGCGCTGCTGTTCTACGCCTCCATCGTGATGGCGTTCGGTGCCAATTCCACGCTGACGCTGCAGCATTACCGGGTTATTTTCACCGAAGGTCTGCCCGCCATCGAGGACACATTGTTCATTGCCCTGATCGGCATGCCGCTGGGCGGATTGTACGGCATCGTTGTCGGATATCTCGTCGGCCGAACGCGGTTTACCGGCCGCAAGGCGATGGAAGTGATCAGCATGCTGAACTACGCCCTGCCCGGCACCATCGTCGGCATCGCCTACCTGCTGGCCTTCAATGACAAGCCGCTGGCGTTGACCGGCACCGCGACGATCCTGATCGCCTGCTATGTCTTCCGCTACAGCCCGACAGGCATCCGCACGACGATCGCGTTGCTGCAGCAGATCGACAGAAGCATGGAGGAGGCATCCGCGAGCCTCGGCGCCAATACCGTCACGACGTTCCGGCGCGTCATGCTGCCGCTGATCCTGCCGGCATTTTTCGCCGGGCTTGGCGTGGTGTTCATCCGTTCGATGACGGCGATCAGCGCAACGATCTTCCTGGTCTCGATCAACTGGACGCTGATCACGGTCAAAATTCTGGAGAACATGACCGAGGTTGCGCTGGGTCCGGCGGCAGCATTCTCGGTCTTCGTCATCGTCGTCGTCCTGGTGGTGACGGGTCTGTTGAACCTCGCATTGAAACGCTTGACCGCGCCAAGTCTGCGCGTCAGCCGCATCGGAACCTGAAATAGATGCCGGAACCATCGCTGGAGATCCGCCTGGCCGGCCTGACGGCGGTGTTCCACCATGAACGCCGCGGTGACGTGACGGCGGTGAAGGAACTGGATCTTGACGTCAGGCCAGGCGAATTCCTGACGCTGCTAGGAGCGTCAGGATGCGGCAAGACCACCACGCTGCGGATGATCGCCGGGTTTCAGCAGCCTTCGGCGGGGCGGATCCTGTTTGGTGGCGAGGACGTTACGAATTTGCCGGCCAACCGGCGCGACATCGGCTTTGTTTTTCAGAACTACGCGCTGTTCCCGCATCTGTCGGTGTTCGAGAATGTCGCTTACGGATTGCGGGTGAAACGGAAGAGTGCCGCTGAGATAGCCGCGCGTGTCGCGGAAGGCCTGCTGCAAGTCGGACTGCACGGATTTGGTGATCGGATGATCAGCGAATTATCGGGCGGGCAGCAGCAGCGTGTGGCGCTCGCCCGCGCGATCGCGATCAAGCCAAGGGTTTTGCTGTTCGATGAGCCGCTCTCCAACCTCGACGCGCAATTGCGGGTTCAGATGCGGACCGAAATTGCCCGGTTGCAGGCGGAACTGGCGATCACGACCGTCTATGTGACGCATGACCAGGAGGAGGCGATGGCGATCAGCCACCGCATCGCCATCATGGACGGCGGACGGATCGCTCAGATCGGGACGGCGGAGGATTTGTATCAGCGTCCCGAGTCACGGTTCGTAGCCGGGTTTCTCGGGAGCACGAACCTGATCCGAGGGACCGTCGTCGGGTCGGAACCAGGTAACACGGTCCTGGATGTGGCGGGATACCGGTGGGAGATCGCGACGGACCAGCGGCTGTTGCCCGGACAAATGGTAGAAGCTGTGGTTCGCCCGGAGGCGCTTGGTTTCGGCGACGTTGGCAGCGGGTTGGCGGGAACGGTGGAAAGCCGCGTCTACCTCGGTGCCAAGGCGGAGTATGGGGTTCGCTGCAACGATCAGGTCGTGCACGTCGTTCAGGCGAACCCGGTGGCGAGCAGGCTGTACGGCATCGGAGAGACGGTCTATCTGGATCTTCCGGCGTCCGGCGTGCAGGTTCTGGCCGTCGAATCCCCGGCGCCATAGGGCCAGTGCGCGTCCCGCCGTTGCTACAGCCTGATCGCCCTGGGCGGAACGCCAACAGGGCGTGCATGGCGCGATCAAACAAAGAGTTGGAGCGCGCGGGCTGTCTACGGTCAGCCTGAATGCGCGCTAATGCCGGAAATGCCGCATTCCGGTGAACACCATTGCCAGCCCGGCCGCATCCGCCGCAGCAATCACCTCAGCGTCGCGGATCGACCCGCCCGGCTGGATCACCGCTGTCGCGCCGGCCGCGATCGCCGCCTCCAACCCATCGGCGAACGGAAAGAATGCGTCGGATGCCACCACGCTGCCCTGTGTCAGCCGCTCCGGCAGGCCGGCGGTCTTGGCGGCCTCCTCCGCTTTCCAGGCGGCGATGCGCGCCGAGTCTACGCGGTTCGGCTGGCCGCCGCCAATGCCCACCGTGGCGCCGTCCTTGACGTAGACGATGGCGTTCGACTTGACGTGCTTGCAGACGCGGAACGCGAACAGCAGGTCCGCCAGTTCGGCGTCTGTCGGCGGCCGCCGCGTGACCACGCGCACATCGCCGGTGCCGATGCGACCATCATCGCGGGTCTGCACCAGGAAGCCACCCGCCAGGCTGCGGAACGTCAAACCACCGGAGGCAGGATCGGGCATGCCACCGGTCAGCAACACCCGCAGGTTCTTCTTCCGGCCCAGCACCGCCTTCGCCGCGTCGTCGGCGTCGGGGGCGATGATGACCTCGGTGAAGATCGCGGCGATTTTCTCGGCCGCCGCCGCATCCAGCGTCCGGTTCACCGCGACGATGCCGCCATAGGGGGATACCGGATCACAGCGGAACGCGGCGTCCCAGGCATCCACCAGGCGGAGCGCCGACGCCACACCGCATGGGTTGGCATGCTTGATGATGGCGATGGTCGGGGCATCGAATTCGGCCACGCACTCGAATGCGGCGTCGGTGTCGTTCAGGTTGTTGTAGGACAGTTCCTTGCCCTGCAACTGAACCGCCGTGGCGACACCGAACCGGTCGCCGGAGGCATAGAACGCCGCCGCCTGATGCGGATTCTCGCCATAGCGCAGCGTCTGCCGCAACGCGCCGGACACGGTCAGGCGTTTCGGAAAGATGTCTTCGCGCTGCTGGGCGAACCAGGCCCCGATCGCTGCGTCGTAGGCGGCGGTCCGAGCGTAGGCCTGCCCTGCCAGCCGCCGCCGCAACGGCAACGGGGTGCCACCGGTCGCTGCCAATGCTTCCAATACTTCATCGTATTGATCCGGATCTGTCAGCACGGTGACGAAATCGTGGTTCTTCGCGGCCGCTCGGATCAGCGCCGGGCCGCCAATGTCGATGTTCTCGACGCAGTCGTCGTACGCCGCACCGCGCGCCACGGTTGCTTCGAACGGGTATAGATTGACCGCGACCAGATCGATCGGCGCGATCGCATGCGTCCGCATCTGCTCCACGTGTTCCGGCACATCCCGGCGGCCCAGGATACCGCCATGGATCTGCGGCACCAGCGTCTTCACCCGCCCATCCATGATCTCCGGAAAGCCGGTGTGGTCGGAGACCTCCTTCACCGGCACACCCGCATTGCGCAGGGCTTTCGCCGACCCGCCGGTGGACAGGATTTCCACCCCGCGCG
Organism: Rhodopila sp.; assembly: GCA_036272115.1. Classification (GTDB taxonomy): domain Bacteria; phylum Pseudomonadota; class Alphaproteobacteria; order Acetobacterales; family Acetobacteraceae; genus Rhodopila. Next base: position 18,898 of record DATAZJ010000635.1, read on the forward strand.
CCGCCAGCGCCCGGGCGAACGGCACCAGCCCGGCCTTGTCGGAGACGGAGATCAACGCGCGACGGATGGGAACGATGTCGGTCATGGCGGCGGAGTTCCGTTATACTGCAAGCGCGGCGGGATAAACCTAGAGGCCAAGCAGGTCCAGCGTCCGAGACAAGACTTTCGCCTCATCATAGCAGTCCAGCGCCCGCTGCCGACCTGCGTGGCCCATGCGGTCGCGCAGATCGGAATCGCGCACCAGGCGGCCCAACGCCGCGCCCAGGGAAGCCGCGTCCCCCGCCGGCACCGACAACCCGGTCAACTCGTCCACCACTTGCTCCGCCGGACCGCGCACGTTGGTGGCGACAACGGGCAGGCCGGTCAGCATCGCCTCTATGACCGACATCGGCAGGCCCTCGAACCGGCTGGGCAATGTGAAGATGTCGGCAGCGGCCAGCAGCGCCGGGATGTCACTGCGATATCCGAGCATGCGCAGCCGGTAGCCGAGGCCGGCAGATCGCAGCACGGCGGCCATGTCGGCGCCCCTGTCGCTGTCCAGCCTGTCCCCCACAACCCACAAATCCGCCTCCGGCACTGCCCGCATCGCGGCGGCGAGTTCGGGGTAGCCCTTGTGCCAGACCAGCCGGGACACCGCGATGACCACGACCCGGTCCGTCGGCACCCCCAGTTCGCTCCTGATCCGCGCCCGAGCCGCCGGGTCGGGTCGGAAGACGGCGGGGTCGCGGCCGTTGCGAACCGCTTCGGCGCAGGAGGCGATGTGCAGGCGGCGCGCGTCCCGGGCCTCGGCTTCCGAGACGGTCAGGAACACGTCAGTTACCCGGGCGGCGATCCATTCCATAGCAAGGGACAGGCCGCGCCGGGGCAGCGACGACGACGCGTGATTGAACAGGAAGCCATGGCAGGTATAGGCGACCTTCGGCACGCCGGCGAAATGGGCGGCCAGGCGTGCCAGGAAGCCGCTTATCGGCATGTGGGCGTGAACAAGATCTGGCCTTTCCGCGCGCAGGATGGCCACCAGTGACCGGAACGCCTGGAGGTGCGCCAGCGGAGACATCCGGCGGACGAAGGGGATCGCGATGACGCGGAAGCCCTCGTTGCGGACATCGGCCAGCAGGGGACCCTCGGCGCAGGCGCCAACCACGTCGTGCCCGCGCGAGCGCATGGCGCGCATCAGCGGCAGCAGAAAGTGCCGCAGGGAAAAATCGACGTTGGTGATTTCGATGATTTTCATCGTCGCCGCACCGTCACCCGGCGCGTTCGACCTTGCTCAGCGCCCACTTGATATGCTGCGGTCCATCGGCGAAGCCGGTCAGCACGATCTGCTCGCCCCGCCGCGGTTCGGCGCCGCCCAGATAGATCGTCTCCTCCAGATTCAATCGCGCACCATCGGCGCGCAGCCGCCAGAACATGCCCGATTTCAGACGCAGAAGCACGGCCGCGCCATCCTGCTGGGCGCTTGCCTGGACATCGGGATGCAGATGGAACCGCAGCGTGAACGGCTGTGGCTCGAGGGCCTCGATGAGATCCTCGCCGCGCACATCCTCGCCGCTCTCGGCCATATACAGTCGACGGCGATGCACGGCGCCAAACGTCTTCTTCCAGCCGTCGTGCGAGACATCCAGCCAGTGCGCGCCGGCTGCTTCCTGCCGATTGGCCTCCACCACCATAGGGCGGCGGCCGAGGCCTTCGGGCTTCAGTTCACTGCTGTTCAGATCGCCGATCACCAGCGTCGAATGCGCAGCGGTGGCGCGCGCGGCATCGTGCCACTCCGGCGGTCCGGCCAGGAACGCACCGCAATTGACGATCAGCCGGTCGCGGCCGATCGACAACTCCATCGACAAGGTGCCGGCGTGGGCAAGTCGGTCCAACCCAGGCGCCGCGGGAGCACCGCAATCGACGATCAGCACGCTGCGGCCGGCCTGCATCCGGTGAAACCCGCCATCGGTCAGCGCCGAGGGCCCCCGGCCACCTCGCCCAGCCTGCGTCAGCACCAGATCGACCAGCGTGCTGGTTTCCTCCCGGCTGCCGTTGAACAGGGCCAGCCCGCCATCGCCATGCCGCATCATCCGCAGCGCCGGCGCCATGCGCTCGATCGCGTGCGCCAGCACCGGCGGCGGCTGCGTCTGCGAGGTCTGCAACAGGGCGCGG
>DATAZJ010000636.1:0-5177 GCA_036272115.1 Rhodopila sp.
GCACGAATGTCGCGGCGCAGGCGCAGTTCGGCGTTGGCATGGACTGGCCGATGGCCGGCATCTCCATTCAGGGGCGGAATAACAACGCGGTCGAAAACACGATCACTACAGCGAACGTCAACCGCCTGATGGACAAGTGGACGAAATTCACCGGCGGGTTCGCGAACGCATCGCCGTTCGTCGCGTTCAATGGCAATCTCTACACGGGCGACGTGAGGGGCGCGATCCGCGTCTATTCCAGCACTGGCGCCCTGCTCTGGACGGCGGCGACGGGCTCCGACCTCGAGAGCGTAACGCCGGTGGCGCATGGCGGTCTGGTGTTCTTCGGCGCGGCGAACGGCAACGTCTATGCCTACAGCGCCGCCTGCCGCCGCGACGGCAAGGCCTGTACGCCGAAATGGACCAAGAGCGTCGGAACGGCAGTCACGGGTTCGCTCAGGGTTTCCGCCAACAAGCTTTACGTGCCGAGTTCGGACGGATCGGTCCATGTCCTCAATCCGGTGACGGGCGCGGCCGCAACGCCGGTGTTCGGGTTCGATGCGACAGCCGGCTCGGTCACCACGCCGATCACGTTCGGGGGTGACGGAACGCTCTATTACGGCGCCGGGAGCACGTTCGAGTACCGTACGCCGGACGGCAGTGCCGGCGGCCTGCCGAAGGGCGGGACGGTCTCGCCGGTGGCGGCTTCGAACGGTGCGGCCTACTACACGACGGGCGACGGGAAGATCAATGAGTTCGGCGGCGCCGGCTGGTCGGCGGTGACCTCGGGAGCGGGGTGCGCGCCGGCGCCGGCAGTGGCGAACGGTCTGGTCTACGCCGGGGGATGCACCACCCTGGCGGCGTTCGAGGCCGGCCGTGGAACGCTGCGCTGGTCGGTCACCACCCCCGGCGCCGTCATCGGCATATCGGTTGCGAACGGCATCGCCTATGCCTGCGTCAATCCCGGGAGCGGCTTCGGCGGCCTGGTGACGGCCTACGACGCCAGCTTCGGCGGCTTGCTCTGGTCGGGCGGCCGCTGCACCGGCGGCGCGCCGATCATCGCCGACGGCGTCGTCTATGCCGCCTTCGCCAATATCACCGCCTACGGCCTGCCTGGCGCGCAGTCAGCCGCCGTTCCGGCCAGGCCGGCTCCGAAGACACTGCGACCTAATTTCAGGCTGCTGCCGGGGAAGGCGAATATCGTGCAAATGGGCGAGGCGGAATAGCGGAGGTCTTGCCGGGTTCAGTGATGGAAGATCGGGATGATTATGGGCCCACTACTGCCCGCCTCCAGGCTAGCGACTTTCTTTTCGGTTACAGGCTGGCCGGCGCTGTCCTGCAGCCAGACATAGGCCCAGGGCTGGTCGAACGCCTTATAGTTACCGCACTCGCATTTCGCGGTGTAGGACTGGCCGGCCTTGATCTCGGCCGAGGAGGATGAGGTGGCATGGGTTCCGCCCAGCTTGCAGCCCAGCGTCACAAAACGTTGCCCCGCAGTCACTACGACCGCTCGGTTATTGGGGTCGTCAGGATGGGCGATACTGTCGCCATCGACCCCCAGAGCATAGGAATGAAGATCGTTGATCGATTTGGAAAACCCGGGGTCGGTGGTTTCACCGGTAATCATCGCAGTGTTGGGTCCGCGCGCGGGCTCGGAGTAGTACGCTATCGGCGGCGGCTTGGCGCATCCAGCTAGAAATAGACATACTGATGCGCAGAAAAACGCCGCGAAAGGCCCATAAGGTCCCCTATTATTTAATTTCTCTACCGGCAGCCGAACCTGCCATAGATTTATCCTTCTGTCACCGCTTCAATATCGAGTGAGCTCGGCAGGGCGATGCCCCCGTCGATCAGCAGGGATTGGCCGGTGACGTAGGCCGCTTCGTTCGAAGCCAGGAAGGCCATGGCGCCGGCGATGTCGTCGCCGGTGCCCAGCCGGCCCATCGGCACGCGCGGGCCCATGGCGGCGAAGATCGGGGCGAGCTCGGGGGCGCTGAGCTTTTCCGTCAGGATCATGCCGGGCTCGACCGCGTTGACGGTGATGCCCCTGCGCGCCAGCTCCAGCGCCAGGTTGCGCACGAACCCGGTGACGCCCGCCTTTGACGCCGAGTAATGCACCAGCCCGCGCGCGGCGGCGTGGTTGCCGGAGATCGATGAGGTGATCAGGATGCGTCCGCCTTGCTTCGACGCCTTCAGCGAAGGCAGCGCCGCCTGGGTCAGCCAGAAGCAGGCCTTCAGATTGACGTCGATGGTGCGGTCGAGGTCCTCATCGGTCAGGTCCTCGATCCCGACCGAGGGGCAATAGGCGGCGTTGTGCAGCAGCACGTCGAGCCCGCCATAGGCCTTCACCGCTTCATTCACCAGGCGCGTCGCCTCGGCCCGCGTGCCGATATCGGCGACCACCAGGCTGGCTTCGCCGCCCTTGGCTTTGATCTCGGCCACCGCGGATTCGCCGTCGGCCGCGGTGCGGGTGCCGATCACCACCTTTGCGCCCTCGGCCGCGAATTTGAGCGCAATCGCCCGCCCGATGCCGAGCCCGCCGCCGGTCACGATCGCGATGCGGTTGGTTAGCCTGCCTGACATCGAAAACTCACCCATTCTCCAGGAAGTCCAGGACCTCCCGGTTGAAGACCTGCTTGTCCTCGATCATCACCCAGTGGCCGGCTGTCTCCGACAGCACGATGCGGGACTTGGGCAGCGCCTCTTTCAGCACCTCGTTCTGCTCGAACGGCAGGAACTGGTCGTGGCGGCCCCAAAAGCCCAGCACGGGGCAGGTCATCTCGCGCAGCTGCGGGATGGTGTAGTAGGGGGTCTGCAGGGTTTCGTAGAGCACCATCGGCTGCTCCATCGCGATGTCGATGCGCTCGGCGATGGCTTCGTCGGTGATGTCGGCCTTGTTATGGACCAGCTTTGCCAGCAGCTCCCGGTACGAGGCCTCGGCTTCCGCCTTGCTGTCGGGCCGGTTCTTGGCCCAGTTCCACATCGCCTGCAGGCCGGGCGAGACGCCCACGAACTTGCGCGGGTCGACCAGGCCGCCCGGCGCCATCAGGATCAGCTTCGCGACCTGCTCCGGATAGCTCATCGTGTAGTGCAGCGCCACGCCGCCGCCCAGCGAGTTGCCCACCGGCACGGCGCTCTTGATGCCCAGTGCGCCGAGCAGGTCCCGCATATTCAGCACGTGAGTGGCCGAATGGTAGTAGAGGTCGGCCGGCTTGTCCGACAGGCCGAAGCCCAGGAAATCCGGCGCCAGGCAGTGCCAGCCATGCTCCGCCAGAAACGGGCCGTTATATTTGAAGTTGCTGTAGCCGCTGGCGCCCGGCCCGCCGCCATGGAGGAACAGGACGGTGGGCTTGCCGGGGGTGGGCGTGCCCCACTCGTGATAATGCAGGCGATAGCCGCTTTTCAGCGTGTGGTACTTGCCTATCGGTATTGGTGTCTCGGCCACGATAACCTCTTCGGAAGCCCAAATTTAGGTCACCGCCATGCGCGGGCTTGACCCGCGTATCCACGTCTTAGGTTTGTGCCGCATGACGTGGATGACCGGGTCAAGCCCGGTCATGACGGAAAAAGAAAACGCTTACCCGGCCCCCAGGAACTTGTGGCCCCAATGGCTGCCGCGGGTGGATTCGAACACCTTGTAGGTGCTCCAATCCTTGACCGATCCGCCGGTGCCGTACTCCATCTGAAACCCGCCCGGCGTCATCATGTAGAAGCTGATCATGTCGTCATTGACGTGGCGGCCCAGGGTCAGGGTCAGCTTCACCCCGTTCTGGTCGACGCGGTCCAGCGCGCGGCCGACCTCGTCCACCGAATCGACTTCCACCATCAAGTGGTTGCAGCCGGTCGGATCGGTCAGCTCGGCGAAGGCCAGGCTGTGCTGGCGGCCCGCGGCGCAGTGTAGGAAATAAACCCGGATCGGCGGAACGCCCTCGGCCAGGGTCAGGTGCAGCAGGTCGGAGACGCCGAAACCCATCGTTTCGGTCCAGAACTTGACCGTCGCGTCGATATCCGGTGTCGGCAGCACCGCATGGCCCATGCCCAGGTCGCCGGTGATGAACTGCGTGCCGATGGGGGAGACGAACTTGGTGAAGGCCGCGATCGGCCCCCAGGACACTTCATGGCGCAGGCCCGCCGGGTCCTTGAAGGAGAAGACATCCTGGACCTTGCGGGCCTTGATCTCGGCGTCGCTGCCGCGCTTCACTTCGATGCCGGCCTTCTCGACGTCGGCGCGCACGGCATGGAAATCCGCCTCGCTCGACACGCCCCAGCCGGAGGCGAACAGCTCGTCCTTCTCGCTCTTCTGGATCAGGAAACGGAAGTCGCGCGTATCCATTTTCAGGTAGAGGCTGCCGTCGGGACCGTCGATGGCGGCCATGCCCAGCACCTTGGTGCCGTAGTCGCGCCATTTGCCGAGGTCGGGTGTGCCGATGACGACGTGGCTCAGCTCGCTGATCTTCATGTCTTTCCCCTTGCCTCCGTGGTTTCCTCGAAATCTTATAGCACATGGGCGGCTGTCTCTATGGGGCTGATCTTATAGGATGGTCGACCCGCAAAGGCATTGCTGGGATTCGTCAAAGGCCAACGAGGTGAGCCTTATTCGAATACCTGACGGTCTTCGCGTGGCAGGCCGGCGTTGCGGTGACAAGGGCGATCCACTAACACGCCCAGGCGGAATTCAAGGGGAGACGAGCATGAGTGCCGACGGGGGAAGCGTGGTGCCGAGCGCGGATGAGCTGGTTGCGAGGGCCCGGGCGATGATCCCGGTGCTGAAGTCCCGTGCGCAGGCCCAGGCCGAAAATCGCCGCCTGCTGCCGGAGACTGTGGCTGAGATCAAGGCCGCCGGCCTGTTCCGTGTGCTGCAGCCCAAGCGCTGGGGCGGCTACGAGATGGACCCCATCGTCTTCGCCGATGTGCAGATGGCGCTGGCCGAGGGCGACATGTCGGTCGGCTGGGTCTATGGCGTGGTCGGCGTCCATGCCTTCCAGATCGCGCTGTTCGACGACCGCGCCGCGACCGAGGTCTGGGGCAAGGACAATTCCACGCTGATCGCCTCCACCTACATGCCGACCGGCCGCGCCACGCCGGTCGAGGGCGGTTATCGTTTCAGCGGCAAGTGGAAATTCTCGTCCGGCGTCGAACATTGCGAATGGGTCTTCCTGGGCGGCCTGACGGCCAAGGGCGACTACTGCACCTTCCTG
>DATAZJ010000637.1:0-2758 GCA_036272115.1 Rhodopila sp.
GGGGGTGTTGGCGGTGTGGTTGTTAGGCCACTAGGGCGGATAGGAGTGAATCCAGCCTGATCCGGCCCTCTCGGGTGGCTACCAGACGGTTCGGGGTCAGGGTCAGGTATCCTTCGGTGATGCACCGTTCCAGAATGTCGGCGTTTACCGATTGGGCCAGAGTCCGGCCGGTGCGGGGCGCGAAGCGGGTCAGGTCGATCCCCTCGGCGAGGCGGAGGCCCATCAGCAGGGCTTCGCGAGCCCGTTCCTCGGCGGGGACGGGGGTGTTGGCGGTCAGGCCGGTGCCGGTCTGTTCCACGCGTTCGGCCCAGGGTTCGGGGGCGCGGTGCCGGCGGGTGGCGTGCAGGGTGCCGTCCACGGTGACGCGGCCGTGCGCGCCGGGTCCGATGCCGGCGTAATCGCGGTAGCGCCAGTAGGCCAGGTTATGGCGGCTTTCCTGGCCCGGCCTGGCGTAGTTGGAGATCTCGTAGGGCAACAGGCCGGCGCGGGCACATTCCTCGCCGGTGGCGTCGTAGAGTTCGGCCGCGAGGTCCTCCTCGGGCAGGACGATCTTGCCTTGGCGGTGCAGTGCCTCGAACGGTGTCGCCGGTTCGATGGTCAGTTGGTAGAGCGACAGGTGATCGGCGGCGATGGCCAGGGCGGCGCGCAGTTCGGCGCGCCAGCCTGGCAGGTCCTGGCCGGGGCGGGCGTAGATCAGGTCGAACGACACGCGGGGAAACAGGCGGCGGGCGAGGGCCAGGGCGGCGACGGCTTCCTCGGCGGAGTGCTGGCGCCCGAGGGTTTGCAGGGCGGCGGCGTCGAGGCTTTGGATGCCGATCGAGACGCGGTTCACGCCGGCGGCGCGAAAGCCGGCGAGCCGTCCGGCCTCGATGCTGGTCGGGTTGGCTTCCAGGGTGACTTCCAGGTCGTCGGCCGGATCGAAATAGCGGGCCGCGTCGTCCAGCAGGTCGGCGACGGTGGACGGGTCCATCAGGCTGGGGGTGCCGCCGCCGAAAAACACCGATGTCAGGCGACGGCGGCCCAGGCGGCCGGCCTCGGTGGCCAGTTCGCGTCGCAGCGCCGCGGCGAAGCGTGTCTGGTCGATCCGCTGCCGCACATGGGAGTTGAAGTCGCAGTACGGGCATTTGGCCAGGCAGAACGGCCAGTGGACGTAGAGCGCCAGGTCTTCCAGCGTGTTATCTTCCAGCCTGTTATCCTCGGTCAAAGCTTCAGTCTGGCGGGGATGCGCATGTTGAGATGGTTGGGCACTGCCCATGTCTCCCGCACCTGGCGCACGATGTGGAACCCGGCGCGGATGTAGTTGGGCAGCGCGCGCGGGTGGTCGGCGGTGCAGGTGTTGACGGTCATGCCTCGGGCACCGAGCCGCCAGACTTCGTCCACCGCGGCACGCAGGAAGGCGAAACCGGTGCCTTGGCCGATCGCACCGGGCATCAGGCCGAAGTAGCTGAGGTTCACGTCCGGCCAGGAACGGGCATCCAGTTCGAAGAAGCCGGCGGGCTCGCCTTTGGCGTAGAGTGTGTAGATCGCCACTGCCTTGTCGCGCAGCAGGGCGGCGAGTTCGTCGTCGGGTGTGGTGCGGCGCAGCCACCACAGGTAATCCGCACCGACGGTGTTGTAGAGATAGCGGTAGAACGGCACCGAGGGTTCCTGGGCGCGGACGATCTGAAATCCCGCCGCCAGACCCGGCGCCTTGTCCAGGGGTGCCTGATCCATCCGCAGGAATGTCACCGTGACGCCGACCCGCGTGACCGGACCCATCTGCCTTCCCTCAACAACCGCAGTTCGAAGGGTTTATTCCCAAAACCCCGGGGATGCCACCTGGGAGCCGGGTTTTTCGGACATATCCTGTCCTGGGGGTGCCGCAAACCGGCAAAATCCGACGGCTGCGCTCGACAGCGGCGGGCATACGCTTGCATTATCGAAACCGCTGAGTGGAACCAGCAGGCCGCCGGCATGGGAGAACACGATGGCCGCCGATACGCCGTTCGGAGCAGGATCCTTGTCGCCGTGGCCGGATCGGGACGCGATGAACGCCACGCTGGCGCGCCATTGGTGGGCGATCATGCTGCGCGGTGTCATCGCGGTGCTGTTCGGCATCGTCGCGCTGGCGGCACCCGGCGCGGTGTTGCTGTCCTTGGCTTTCCTGTTCGGCATCTACCTGATGATCGACGGCATCATCGGCCTGGTCGGGTCGATACGCGCGGTCGCGGCGCACGGGCATTGGGGCCTGCTGCTGGCCGAGGCCGTGCTGAACATGCTGATGGGACTGGTCGCGCTGTTCATGCCGGGCGCGGCGGTGCTGGTTTTCGTGCTGCTGATGGCGGCCTGGGCGCTGATCAGCGGCGGGCTGATGCTGGCCGCCGCGATGAAGCTGCATGCGAGCCATGGACGCTGGTGGCTCGGGCTGGGCGGCGTTGTGTCTGTCGTCTGGGGTGTGCTGCTGGTGGCCGCGCCGTTGGTGGGCGCGGTGGTGCTGACCTGGTGGCTGGGGGCCTATGCCATTGTTTTCGGGATCGCTCTGCTGACCTGCGGCTGGCGATTGCATGGGCGGCACCAGGACTACCGGGCGGGTTGATTTTGACCGTCCGGCGCTGGCTTGTCCCCGTCATGGTGCCGGATGAGCCGGCATTCGGGGCGTTATTTGGGATGAGCGGAAGGCTTGGATGCCGATCTGCGTCGGCGTGACGGGATTGCGCGGAAGGCGTGGATGCCGATCTGCATCGGCATGACGGGACTGCGGGGATGGCTATCTGCGTCG
>DATAZJ010000638.1:0-8540 GCA_036272115.1 Rhodopila sp.
GGTGGCGACGAAGAACCTGCCTCACTACCTCGGTTGGCGTAGAACTCTCGAGGCATTCGCACACGCCAACGAGCCAGGCCGATGGCTGGCTGGCGCGATGGGAACCGGAGCATATCAACGAACAACGCTATAAGAGCCACCGGCGTTGATGCAGACTCTTCGGTTGACCCCGTCCGTCATGCCGACGAAGGTCGGTATCCACGCCTTTTACGAGCGAAAACAAAGACATGGATGGCGATCCTGCGCTCGCCATGACGGTTGCACGGCGGTGCTGATGGGTCAACATCAAGGGCGATTGGTATCATTCGTCGTGAAGTCGCCCACCAGATCGAGGCTGGCTGACCCGGACGCCTCCTGCAGCGTCAGCACCCCGCCGGCGTAGCTCGATCCGGTGACGGTAATCTCGATCGTGTTGCCCGCGGCGAAACCGCTGATCGTGCCGCCCAGTCCGGCGGCGTTGCCGGCGACGAACCAATCCGCACCGGAATGGACGGGCTGCGATTTTGCGTCGGCTCAGGCGTGATTGCGCGCTGCCCCTTGAGCCGGACGAGCCGGAACCCAAAGGAAAAAGTGACCCCCTCGTTACGTGTCATCACGAATATCAGGGCAAGTTTTTCAAGGCGGATGAGCGGGATGAAGAGGGGATGCGTGATCGTTGGAGCCGGTGACCAGGCGGATCGTCCGGTGCGCTTTCGGCATCGCCAACGGGCCCGATCATGGCTTCGTTGAAAGGTTTACGAAAGCGCCCTCACATACGGGGTGCGCATGACCAGCCCGGTGTCGCGCAGTAGCATATATATTACATCAACACAACAAAAACGAATACACCGCCGACGTGATCGTCCCTTACCAGATCACCGTCGAACCCAAAATGCTCGGCGCGCCGAGCAACACGCACGTCCCGCGATACCGAAACGACCTGCGGGCGCCGCCCTTGTGCCGAACAACTTCGGCCAGCCCCAAGCAGAAATCCGCCGCGTCACCGCCGAAGCCCGATCGCGAAGACATCTCCTTCATCCATCTGCATCCCGCTAATCCGCCTCCAAAAAACACAAGCGAGGAACCCAGTCCGCCCTCAAAGGCGCCGGTCATGACGGCGGGCACCCGGCTGACCCCCCGGTTCATTCAAGCGCAACGCCCGGAGAACGCCAGGCGCAACGAAACTAATGCCCACCCCCCTGCACCTGCAGGAACCGTCGTGCCAGCGCCCCGTACAGCGGCCGCCGGCATATCAGCCGAGACACCGCGAACGACAGGAACGCCGTCGCCATCAGCGGGATCATCAGGTTCTGGTTCGCCGTCATCTCCATCACGATCACCGTCGAGGTGATCGGCGCCTGCACCACGCCGGAGAAATACGCCGTCATCCCCAGCAGGATCATCGCCCCGATCGGCGCACCCGGAACCAGCGGCGCCAGCACCGACCCCAGCCCGGCCCCGACCGCCAGCGACGGCGCGAAAATCCCGCCCGGTATCCCGCTGACATACGAAACCACCGTCGCCGCCAGCTTCAGCAGCGCGTACGCCGCCGGCAGGGTCGAAACGCCCTCCACCATGCCTCTCGCCTGCGAGTATCCCGTGCCATAGGTCTGCCCGCCCGACAGCCAGCCGATCACCGCCAGCAGCAGCCCGCACAACGCGGCGAAGCCGGCCGGGTAGCGGATGATCATCCGGCCCGCCCAGCCCGGCAGCCCGGCGGCGGCAATCAGCAGCGCTCGGCTGAACACCCCGCCCGCCAGCCCCCCGATCACGCTGCACAGCAGCACCGCCGCGCACGCCGGCCCGTTCGGCAGCACCGCCGAGGTCTGCCCGAAATACGTATAATTCCCCACCAGCCCCAGCGTCGTCGCCCCGGCCACCACCACGGCGGTGAACACGGTGCCGGAGGTGCGCGCCTCGAACGAGTGGCTCAGTTCCTCGATCGCGAACACGATCCCCGCCAGCGGCGTGTTGAACGCCGCCGCAATCCCTGCCGCGCCCCCCGCCAGCACAAGCGCCCGTCGCAACTCCAGCCGAGGCAATCGCAGCAGCTTGCCCAGCGCATGCATGATCGACGCGCCGACCTGCACCGTCGGCCCCTCGCGGCCGATCGACGCGCCGCAGGCCAGCCCCAGCAGAGTCAACAGCACCTTGCCGACGGCGATCCGCGCCGACAGGACCCGATCGACCATCGCCGGGTCATGCATGTGCAGCGACGCGATCGTCTGCGGAATCCCGCTGCCCTGCGCCCCCGGGAAAACATGCTGGGTCAGCAGGAAGGCGACCGTCAGCCCGGCCGGAGCAATCAGGAACGGCAGCCAGGCATGGACGGCGATGTAATGCAGGAACAACCCGCCCGCCATGTCCGCGGCCTTGGCGAACCCGACCGCGACCGCCGCCACCAGCAAGGCGCCAACCCAGAACACGACCCGCCGCCACCACAACCGGGGTGACACCAGCGGCATCCGTCCCATCCGGCGCAACTGCCTCAAGCGTCCGGCGCGTCCAAACTGCATGCTCATTCCTTACGCATGTTCATCGATCGCGGACGACTGTGCCACGCCGCTCCCCCCAATGCGATCCCCTCGGGTCGATCTCCTGGCGCGATCCCCTGGCGTGACCCCCTGGGCGTGACCCCCTGGGCGCGATCCCCTGGGCGCGATCCCCTGGGCGCGATCCCCAAGGCGCAATTCCCAAGGCGCGATCCCCAGGACGCGCCTCGAGGCACGATCCCATTCAGTCGCCGATCCGCGTCACCGCCAGAACCGCGTCCAGCAGATCGTCCACCCCTTCGCCCGCGGGCAGCGACGCGAGCATCCCAGCCAGCCGCCCGTCCAGCAGCAGCATCGCGAACCCATGCACCAGCGACCACCGGGCCGCCGCCTGCGCCGCTGCCTGCAACGGCGGCACCGGCCTTCCCTCGGGTGCGGCCGTGCCGGACCGCAGCATCGCCGCCGCCTCGTCCAGCGCCTCCCGCAACGCCGGGCGGCCGAAATCGAGCCGCTCACCGCGAAACATCAGCGCAAACAGGTTCGGATAGGTGCGGGCAAAGCGCACATAGGCATGCCCCATCCCCTTGGCGCCGGCCGGCCTGGCCTCACCCGAGGTCCTCGCCGCTTCCAGCATCGCGCTGAACCGGCGGAAACCGACCGCGGCCAGTTCGCTCAGCAACCCGGTCAGATCGCCAAAGTGATTGGCCGGCGCGGCATGCGACACACCGGCGGCCCGTGCCGCCGCACGCAGCGTCAGTGCCTGGATGCCGTCGCGTTCCAGGATGATCTCGGCCTCTGCCACCAGCGCGGCCTTCAGGTCGCCATGGTGATAGGGGCGCGTCGGTTCGGATAGATCCATTCCAAATATTTACAGTGACAACTTTGGTGTTGACAAGCGCCCTGATGCGGCGTCAATATTGTCACTGTCAATATAGAGCGAGGCACCGATGTCCAGCCTTCCCCTCCTGGATCCCGACCAGAATTTCGCCCCGATCAACGATGAGCGCGACCTGGCCGACCTGCCGGTCATCGGCGAATTGCCGCCGGGGCTGAACGGCACGCTGTTCCGCAACGGCCCGAACCCGCAGTTCCCCCCGCTCGATCCCGCGCAGAGCCACTGGTTCACCGGCGACGGCATGGTCCACGCCTTCACGCTGCGGGACGGCCGAGCAGACTATCGCAACCGCTGGGTGCGCACTGACAGATTCCTGGCGGAACGCGCCGCCGGGCATCCACTGGTCTCCGCTTTCGGCGGCGCCCGCCCGGACTCACCGGTCGCCGATACCGGCGTCGCCAACACCAACATCATCTGGCACGGCAACCGCCTGCTGGCGCTGGAGGAAGCGCATCCGCCGTTCGAACTCGACCCCGCGACCCTGGCCACAAGAGGCCGCCAGCACTTCGATGGCGCCATCCAGGGTCCCTTCACCGCCCATCCCAAGATCGACCCGGTCAGTGGAGACCTGGTGTTCTTCGGCTACGCCGCGGACGGTCCGTTCACTCCAGGCATGACCTACGGAACCATCGCCCCGGACGGCCGTGTGACGCGCCTGGAACGGTTCGACGCCCCCTACAGCAGCATGGTGCATGATTTCGCCGTCACCGAACGTCACGTGCTGTTTCCCATCCTTCCCCTGTTCGGCGACCCCGTGCGCGCCGCCGCCGGTCAGATGCCCTACGCCTGGCAGCCCGGCCTCGGCGGCCATATCGGCGTGATCCGGCGTGACCAGGGCGTCGCGTCCCTGCGCTGGTTCCAGGCGGAAAGCTGCTACGTGTTCCACGTCCTGAACGCCTGGGACGACGGCGGCCGGATCGTCGCCGACGTGATGCAGTACGACGAGCCGCCACTCTTCCCCCGCGCCGACGGCCAACCCGTGGACAAGGCGGCGACCGAGGCCAGGCTGGTGCGCTGGACGCTCGACCCCGACGCCGGCACCGACGCGTTCACGCGCACCGAACTGGACGACATGCCGGGCGAGTTCCCCCGCATCGACGACCGCCGAGCCGGCCTGCCCAACCGCTTCGGCGGCTTTGCCGGAAAAAGCGGTGACCACGGCTGGCTGGACACCCTGGTCTGGCTCGACCTGCGATCCGGCCACCGCACCGCCTTCACGCTGCCCACCGGCGACGCGATCTCCGAACCCGTTTTCGTCCCCCGCACCCCGCATGCGGCGGAAGGCGACGGCCACCTGCTCGCCGTCGCCTGGCGCGGCGCGGAACGGCGCAGCGACCTGATCATCCTCGATACCGGCGCCATCGGGCAGGGACCGGTCGCGACGGTGCGCCTGCCGCACCGCGTCCCCTTCGGCTTTCACGGCAACTGGGTCGCAAGCCCCATCTGACAGAAGGACTCATCCGATGACCAACCTGCTGAAGGCGGCGAGACTGCTGTTGCTCGACATGGCTTCGACCTTCGCCCTGCTCGTTGTCTATCTCGCCACCCACAATATGAAGCTGGCCGTCGGCTGCGGCATGGCGATCGGGATCATCCAGATCGGCCGGGAGTTCATCAGGAAACAGCCGATCGATACCATGCAATATCTCAGC
This sequence comes from Rhodopila sp., assembly GCA_036272115.1. Lineage (GTDB taxonomy): Bacteria > Pseudomonadota > Alphaproteobacteria > Acetobacterales > Acetobacteraceae > Rhodopila. The sequence continues at coordinate 5,019 of DATAZJ010000638.1, forward strand.
CTGGTCCTGGTGGTGGTGTCGGGAACCGCGTCCCTGCTCACGGGCGATCCGCGCTTCGTCATGCTGAAACCCAGCCTGATCTATGTGGCCATCGGCATCGTCATGCTGCGGCCGGGCTGGCAGAACCGCTATCTGCCGCCGGTCGTGCGGGAAACGCTTCCCGACGTCGCCTACATCTTTGGCTTCGTTTGGGCCGCGCTGATGTTCACCTCGGCGGCGCTGAATATCGTCGTTGCGCTGAGCGTCAGCATAACGACATGGTCGGCGTTCATGTCGGCCTATGCCATTGCCAGTAAACTCGGCCTGTTCCTGATCCAGTATACGGTCATGCGCGTGATCGGCGCCCGCCGCCACCGCACGCGGACCGCCCTGGTGGGCTGCTGACACCAGCCTCTCCCGAACGGTTGGCCGGATCGCCGCTCAGGGTCGGGAGGCGGCCGGTGCCAGCCGTCCGGCCCCCGCCGGTGCCCTGACGAACACCGCAACCGACAGCGCCCCCAGCACGGCGATCCCGCCCGCCAGGCCGAACGCCCCGGCATAGCTGCCGCCGGTCGCCTGCACCATGAACCCGGTCACCGACGGCGCCACGATCCCCGCCAGGTTGGCGATCAGATGCACGAACCCGCCGACGCCGCCCACCCGATCCTTGTCCACCGTATCCAGGATGATCGCCCAGTACGTGTTGCCCGTGAGGTACATGAAGAACACCGACACCGCCATCAGCGCCACCGCCGCCTGCACCGTCGCCACGCTGCCGGCCAGGGCGACACAGATCGCGGCGATCAGCAGCGCCCCCACCAGCACCAGCTTGCGTGCCCTGATGGCATTGCCGGTGATGCGGAAGATCGCGTCCGACACCCAGCCGCCCGCCGCCAGCCCGACGAAGCCCAGCAGCCAGGGAATGGTGCTGACGAAGCTCATGCTCTGCAGGCTGAGATGCCGGGCGGTCGTCAGATAGGTCGGGAACCACGACAGGAAGAAATACAGGATGTAGGCATAGCCGAAGAACGCGAACGCCGTGGCCAGTATCGCCGGCCGCGCCAGCAGCGCACTCAGCGGCGCCGGCGGTCCCGAACGCGGGGCCTCCTGGTCGGCGGCGATCTCGGCCCGCTCCGCCGCGCTGATCACCGTGTTGCCCTCCGGCCCCTCGGTCACCGACAGCATCCACACCGCGGACCAGCACAACCCGATGGCGGCGATGATCACGAACGACACCCGCCAGCCCCAGGTCAGCGCGATGAAGCCGACGATCGGCCCGGCCAGCGCCCCGCCCAGCGGCGTGCCGGCGGTGGCCCATCCCACCGCCGTGGCCTGCTGGTGGCGCGGAAACCAGTTGCTGACCAGCTTGTTGGCGGCGGACGCATAAGGTCCTTCCCCCATGCCGAAAATCACCCGCACCACCAGCAGCGAGGTGAAACTGAACACCGTCGCCGTCAGCCCGCAGAACACCGACCAGATGACCGATGCAATGGAGAACACGTTCTTCGCGCCCACCCGGTCGGACGCATAGCCACCGACGAAGCAGAACGCCGCGTAGCCGAAGAAGAACACGCTGAATACCAGCCCGAGTTCGGACGGCGACAAACTCAGTTCCTTGGTCAGGAAGGGCGCCGCGACGGACAGCGCGGCCCGATCCAGGTAATTGATCATGCCGCCAAGGAACAATAGTCCCACGACGGCCCAGCGCACGGTGCCGAATAGTTTCATCGTTTCCTCCTGTTGCCGGCAGCCTGGGAAGCGGATGACGGGAATGTCAAGCCGTCCGGCCCCGCCGCCGCCCGCAACCGGGACGGCGGTGCTGCGTTACCGAACCGACCAATGACCTAGAAGGAGACCGCGGTGAGCAACGCCCCCCCCAGTAACGCCGCCCGCAGCAGCGCTGCCCCCAGTACCGCTGCCCCCAGTAGCGCTGCCCCCGGTAACGCCGCCCCCGGTAACGCTGCCATGAACAGAGACTCGTCCGACAAGCCGTTCCTGAGCGACGTCAGGACATTGCGGGAACGTGCCCGCCAGAACATGACCACGGGCGTGGTGACCGCCACCTACGGCGGCGACGTCAAGAAGGCGATCGAGATCCTGCAATCGGTCCTGGCCACCGAAATCGTCTGCGTGCTGCGGTATACCATGCACGCGGTGACCGCGACCGGTATGTCCAGCGAGGGCATCAAGACCGAGTTCGCCCAGCACGCCAAGGAAGAGCAGGCCCACGCAATGGCCGTCGCCGAACGCATCGACCAGCTCGGTGGCAAGCCCAACTTCAACCCCGAGGGCATGGCCAGCCGCTCGGCATCCCAATACGCCGAGGGTCGCGACCTGGTAGACATGATCAAGGAAAACCTGATCGCCGAACGTATCGCGGTGGATCACTACCGCGAGCTGATCCGCTACTTCGGCAACGACGACCCCGCCACCCGGGTGATGCTCGAGGGAATCCTGACGGTCGAGGAAGAACACGCGACCGACATGCACGACCTGCTGGTCGCCCACGAAGGCAAGCCGTCCCTCGCATAACCACCCAAAGCCGACCCCCGCCCCATCCCGCCCCTCTCGATCCCGCCCTTCCCCATCCAGCCTCGCCCCATCCAGCCCCCCCCGTCATGCCGATGCAGATCGGCATCCACGCCTTCTGCCCATTCCCAAAAAGGCAAGCCGTCGCGCGCACAACCTCCCGAGGCCAACGCCCGCATCCCCCCGTCATGCCGATGCAGATCGGCATCCACGCCTTCTGCCCATCCCAAAAAGGCAAGCCGTCCCGCGCACAACCACCCGAGGCCAACGCCCGCATCCCCCCGTCATGCCGATGCACATCGGCATCCACGCCTTCCGCCCATCCAAACAGCCAAGCCGTCGCCCGCATAACCACCCGAGCCCGACTCCGGCATCCCCCCGTCATGCCGATGCAGATCGGCATCCACGCCTTCCGCCCACCCAAACAACCCCGCCACCGCCATGCCACCACGCCGGCGAGACGCCAGCACCGGACGGTCAAGCCACCTGCGCCGCCGCCACGACCCCGGACCGCCGCACCGCCAGCGTCAGCACTGTCGCGATCAGCAGACATGCCGCCATGAACAGGTAGGACGCGCCGTTCCCGCCGGTCGCGCCATTGAGATAACCCACGACATAGGTGCCGATGAACGACCCCAGCGCACCGCAGCTATTGATCAGCGCCGTCGCCCCACCCGCGACATTGCGCGGCAGCAACTCGGTGATCCACGCAAAGAACGGCCCGTACGGCGCATACATCGCCGCTGCCGAAACGACCAGCAGCCCGTACGAAACCCAGAAATGCGCCGCCCCGATCGCATAGGACGCATAGAACGAGACCGCGCCCAGCAGCAGGAACGGCCACACCACCCCCTTCCGCGACAGCAAACGGTCGGATACCTGCGACACCGCCAGCATCAGCAGCACCGCGGCCAGGTAAGGCACCGACGACAGCCACCCGATCCCGACGATGCCGATATGCGAGCCGGTCTGCAACATCGACGGCAGCCACAGGATGAAGCCGTAAACCCCCAC
>DATAZJ010000639.1:0-1544 GCA_036272115.1 Rhodopila sp.
CTGCACCAGGCCCAGCGCGTACATCGTCGAAAGATGCCCCACCGGGTAGGTACGGTGCGAATGCAGCACCAGCTTCGGCTTGGCCGTCGTACCGGAGGTGAAATACAGCAGCAACGGGTCACTTGCGTTGGTTTCGCCATCCGGGATGAATTCGGCCGGTGCCGCGAGCAATTCGTCGTAGCGGGTCCATCCCGGCACCGGATCGCCGACGGCAATGCGGGTCAGACGCGGGTCCAGGCCATCGAATTTTCCAGTCTCCGACGATGTCGTGACGACATGGCGCGCTCGGCCTCGATCGAAACGATCCGCAAGGTCATTGGCAGCCAGTAATGTCGTCGCGGGGATGACGACGGCACCCAGTTTCATCGCCGCCAGCATCACTTCCCACAACGGAACGACGTTGCCGAGCATGAGAAGGATGCGGTCGCCGCGTTTGACGCCGAGCGCCCGGAAACCGTTGGCGACCCGGTTCGATCGTTCAGAGAGTTCGGCGAAGGTCAGACGGGCGGCACCGTCGCCGACGATGATCAGGGCGGGTAGGTTGGCGGTTTCGCCGCGGGCCAGTTCGCCGTCGAACCAGTCCAGCGCCCAGTTGAATTTTTCCATCTCCGGCCAGCGGAAATCGCGGTACGCGGTGGCGTAGTCGGTGCGATGCGCCAGCAGGAAATCGCGGGATGCCTTGAATGCCGCCGCTTTCATTGGTTTGTGCCTCCCCGAACGCTGCTTCAATCCCGCTTTTGTTGCGCCAGCCAACGGAAGACGACCGAGAAATCCTTGCCGCCGTCGCCCTGGTCAACGACCTGCTGGTAGAAGCTGAGTGCCTTGGCGGCCAGCGGTGTGGGTGAGCCGGTGGCCTCGGCGGCGGCTTGCGACAGTTTGACGTCCTTCACCATCAACGCGGCGGCGAAGCCGGGGGCGTAGTCGCGGTTGGACGGGGCGGCGGGAACCGGGCCGGGCGCGGGGCAGTAATTCGACAGTGCCCAGGAATTGGCGGTGGCGGTGGCGCAGATCTCGTGCAGCTTATTCCAGTCCAGGCCCAGCTTTTCCGCCAGCAGGAAGCCTTCGGACACGCCGACCATGTTGATGGCAAGCATCATGTTGTTGCAGATCTTCACCGCCTGCCCGGCGCCGGGACCGCCGGCGTGGAAGATGTTCTTGCCCATCGCCTCCAGCACGGATTTGCCGCGGGTGAACGCTTCGCCGGTGCCGCCGACCATGAAGGTCAGCGTGCCGTTCTGCGCGCCGGCGGTGCCGCCGGATACGGGGGCGTCCAGCATCGCCAGGCCGGCCGTTTCGGCGGTGGCGGTCACGGTGCGGGCACTGTCCACGTCGATGGTGGAACAATCGATCAGCAGCGGTCCGGCGTCCTTGGTGACATCGATCAGGCCGCCCTGGTTCAGGTAGACGTCCCGCACATGCTCACCGGCCGGCAGCATGGTGATGACGACGGAGGCACCGGCCACCGCCTGCGCTGCGCTGGAGGCTGTTTTGCCGCCGGCCTTGGCCAGGGCGTCCAGTGCCGCCGGGTTGAGGTCGTAGCCAGT
>DATAZJ010000640.1:0-13812 GCA_036272115.1 Rhodopila sp.
CTATCTCGGCCCCCGCCTGGCCGACGGCGCCATTCTCGTGCTGGACGACTGGCCCCACCGACTGGAAGTGGGCGAGGCGCGCGCCTTCCACGACTGGGCGCCGACCGTCCCGCATCTGCGGTTCGAGTTCTTGTTTTTCGGCACCTGGGGGCATTTCTATACCCGGGTATGGCACCATGATCCCTCCAGCCCTCGCACCACTCTGACCCCATGAAGCGCCCGGCCCACGGCCGGACCGCCGCCCCGCTCAAACCAACGCGAAAGCATCCGGTCCTTTCCGCATCACATGAACAGAAGCTTTCCGGTCGATTAAGTTTGTCCCACCGTCAAAACCCATTCTAAGCTTCCCCTCCGCGCCTAAACCAAAAATCAAGCCAGCGCGGACACGACCCTGGGGAGGGACACAGTGGCAGAGCGAATTACCTACGACGGAATCATGGCGGCCCGTATCGACCGCCTGCCGTTGACGCGGGTGCAATGGCAACTCGCGGTCCTCGTTGAAGTTACCTGGGGCTTCATCATCTTCGACACCGACGGCATCGGTGCTCGGCTCTACCCCTTCGTCTGGCGCCCCAACCACATCATCGACGTCGTGCAATACGCCGTGATCCAGGCGCTCCAGGTCGGCCTCGGCATTCTGCTGGGCGTCTACATCATGAGCTTTGTGGCCGACCGCTATGGACGCCGCCCGGCGATCCTGCTGGCGACCTTCCTCGGCGGCCTCTGCATCTGGCCCTTCGCCTATGTCACCGATTTCGGCTGGATGGTCGTGCTGTCCGTCCTCAGCACCCTCGGGGTCGGCGGCATCGTCGCCACCCATTCGGTCTACCTGTCGGAGATGACCTCGCCCGACGTCCGCAACCGCGTATTGCTGACCTCACAGGGCGTGACAGCCCTGGTGGCGGTGGGTGTCAACCTGCTTGCCGTCGCCTGGATACCCAGCAACTGGCAACTCTTCCTATGGGTCAGCGCGGCCATCGAGATCGCAATCCTGCTGCCGCTGCTCTACTGGAAACTACCCGAATCGCCTCGCTGGCTGGAAGCACATGGCCGGCATGAGGATGCCGAAAAAGCCATGGCGCTCTACGAACAGCGCTGCCAGGCAGCCTCGTCCCAACCGCTGCCCGCACCCAATCCGGTGCTCGACCAGGTGATCGGCGCCGCCGGCGGATCCTGGACCGAACTGTTCACCAATCCGCACTACCGCAACCGCACCTGGCTGCTGATCGTCGTCTGGCTGCTCGCCTATGCCGGCCTGATCTACGGCGTCGGCGCATTCGCGGCCGTGTTCATGGTCGACCACGGCGGCAACGCGCATTTCGTCTTCCTGACCATCGCCATCGCCTACGCCGCGCTGTTCGTCGGCTTCCTGCTGAATGCCCGCCTGGGTGAGCGGGTCGAACGGCGCGAGGTCCTGTTCTTCTCCGGCATGCTGTTCGCCGCCTCCTGGACCGTGGCATGGCTGGTGCCCAACCTCTGGGTTATCGCCGCCGCCTACGTCGTCAGCCGTATCGGCACCGGCCTGTTCCTGTTCAACCTGTACAACTACACGGCGGTCGCCTACCCGACCCGCATCCGCTCGAAGGCATTCGCCTGGACCGACGGCCTCGGCCACCTCGGCGCCTGGGCCGGCGTCACCCTGCTCGGGCCGCTCTACGCGTTCGGCCCGGATCACCTGGGGTGGATTCTCTGGATCATCATCCCCGGCGCCCTGCTGCCGGCAGTCCTGATCCGCTTCGGCGGCATCCGCCAGGCCCGAGCGGTGCTGGAACAGATCTCGACGTAGACCACCCCAGCTTACCCGGCGGGTGTCCCCATTGCATCCGTCATGGCGGGTGCCGTCCCTCCGTCATCGCGGGCGCAGGCCCGCCATCCACGCCTTCGCCTACTCAGGGAACCGTCACTGCCGCCGCCCGCGGGATCCGATCGGTGTCGATCTCCTGGTAGTTCCAGAAACTGTCCAGCGCGATGCGCAACCGGTTCGGCTTCGGCCGCAGCCGCATGCCGTCCACCGGCGTCACCGCCACATGCGGCGCCAGCACCGCCCGCCAGAAATCCGGCGTCAGCACAACATCGTCCAATGACGCATGCACGCCCGCCTCGACCGCCGCGCCCCGCCAAGCCAGCCGGATCGGCAACGGCGCCAGCGCATGCACATTCTTGCCGAAATACGACGCCTCATGCGCCAACCCGGAGTTCACCGTCAGCACCGCGGCAATCTGCGGCAGCGACAGCATCCGATACACATTGTCGTCGATCACCCCGATCACCCGCGTCGGCGCCGCCGCGGCCACCTCCAGCAGCGAGTGATGCCGGTCCAGCGGATGCGGCTTCAGCACCACCGCCGGATAGCGAGCGCAGATCGCATGGATCTCCGCCGCAAGCGGCATCGCATCAAAAAACCCGCCACCGGTGATCTGCGTCGAATCGAACCGCCGCTGTCCCGCCACCAGCAACGTATTGTCCGGCACCCGAGCCTCGGAGATAAACCGGCACATCGCCTCCCGCAGCCCAGCGGTGGCGAACACCTCGCTCTCCCACACCGCCATTGCCAGCAGCGCCGCCTGCGTGTCCGGCACCGAGGCCCGCCCGGCGAACAGCAGATCGTCCAGAAATCGCACTGGATGCAGCCGCAGGTCGATGTACGGCACGCCCTCTTCGTCCAGCAGGCGAACCAGCCATGGCGGCATTTCGTAGCCGATGCAGAACCGCCGCCGCAGCCGCTCGACGATCCGGCCGGCATCCGGCAGCCGGTCATGGACGGCGGCCCAGTACGCGTCAGCCGCTGCCGCAGGCCGCAACGCCTCGATCCAGCCGGTCAGCGACGCCGTCGTCAAGGCCTCCGACGGCAACCCCGACGCCAGGTAGACCTGCCGCTTGATGGCGTTCCACAGCCACAGCGTAGGTCGATCGGTCCCGCCTGGCCGGCCGCCCCCATCCGGGCGCAGCAGGTCGCCGACGACGACCGCACTCTCGATCACGACCGGCCGAGCTAAGTCAGCAAATGCGCCAACGACGCCGCGATCGTCTCCGGTGACGTTACACCGGCCGCCGATGCCACACCGGCCAGCGACGACGTCACCGATTGGCCGCCACCGCCCTGATGATGATGGTCCTGGACAGAACCGGTCTGGGAATCCAGTTCCTGGCTGAAGGTCGTCGCCTTGGGTATCGATGTGATTCCCTGCGACCCGAGTTGCTGGGCAATCGCAGCCAGCCCACTTATCGCCATGATTGACATGATGTTTTCCTGTGACTGGGCCTGCCGCCGATGGGCAGTCACTCGGATTTATCAGGCAAACCTTAACAAACGGTGAATCACATCCGTTACACGAGCTGATTTGCCCGCTCCGGCAGCACGAAGCGGCGGTAAACCGCTCCCAGGCCGATTAACGCCAGCCCGAGCCCCAGGAACGACAAAACCCGCCACAAACCGGCGAGGCCCGACATGTCGATCAGAAACACCTTGGCGCAAACTAGCCCGATCACCCCCAGCGACGCCAGCCGAACCAGCCGCTGACCCGAACGAATGCCCACGACCATCAAGCCGATGCCATAGGCCAACCATCCGCCGGACCACGCCCACAGTTCCGCGTCCTCCACCGGGACAGCCAGCAGTTCCATCCCCGCTGGATGGAAACATTGCCGGATTTGCAGCGTGATCCAGGCAAACCCGGCAACCACCGCATAGGCCCCGACGCCATGCCGGACGCCCCCCGCCGGCAACAACCGGCAGGCCGCCACCGCCAGCGCCGCCGGTGCCAGATACCCGGCGATCAGCGTAAAAGCCCCCGCCGACGCCCCGGTGAACATCGGATTCGCAACCACCAGCACCGCCCCATACGCCAGCGCGATCCCGCCCAGGATCCGCCACGCCGCGAACAGCACCACCCGGCCCGTCCGCTGGGCAAGATAGAGATACGCGGTCGCCTGGATCGCGATCGTCAGCAGATGCAGCGCCAATTCGGTGAAGCTGAACGGCTCCGCCAACCGCCCGTCGCCGTCCCACTGCCGGATTTCCAGCGCGACAAACAGCGCCATGAAGATGACCGCGCCCGTTTCCAGCACGGCGACCACCAGATCGTCCCCCCGGCGGCGGAACAGCACCGACGCCACGGCAAACGCCGTACTCGGAGCCGCGTACGCCGCGACCAGCCCGTTGGCGAGCGGCATCGCCCCGAACACGTAATCCAGCACATACCAATTCAGCACCAGCCGGACGATGACCAGCCCGGCCACCACCAGCGCGACCATTCTCAGCGCCGGCAACGCCGCCCGCGCCTCGATCCAGGCCAGCGCCGGCAGGAACAGCGCGACCGCCAGCGTCAGCCAGTAGTCATGCAGCAGCATCGCACAGCCCAGCGCCAGCGCAGCCACCGCACCCGCGGCATGTACCCCCGCGCGCTGGCGATCGCCGGCACGCTCCGCCGCGGCAGCCATAGCCGTCAGCCCGGCGGTCAGCAGCAGCGCCACCGCGGCCCACGCCGCATCGCCCTGAAACCGAGCGATCTGGGCGTAAGCAACCGCCAGGGCCAGCACCGGAACCGCCGCCGGCAAAGCCGCCCACCGCACCGGAGACGGCGCCCGACGCTCCAGCCACAGCCCCGCACAAGCATGGAACGCCGCCAACACAACCGCCGCGGCAATCAGCGGGCGAATAACTTCCGGCGCCCACGCACCCGGCAAGATCGCCTCGACAATACCCTCGACCGTGATGACCTCGCCGGTCGGCACCCACGCCGGCAGCGCCCAGCACAGCATCGCCAGCAACCCGAACAGCGCGCCAATCCACGGCAACCGGTCCAGCCGCGGTTCGGTCATGCCCTTCCAGACCGCGATCGGCGACAACAGGAACAGCGCCACCCGAGGCGCCACACCCGGCGCCCAGGCCTCCAGCACCAGCCCCGCAACACCCATGACGGCAAACGGGACCCACGCCAGCCGCCGCCCGATCGGAAGATCCAGCGCCGCCGCCGGCAGCAAAGCCAAGTTCAGCGCCACGGCCGCGGCCATGAACGCCGCCGCCGCCCACCGATCCGGAGCATCCGGAACCGCCGCGATGCAAACCCAGATCGCCCCCGCCGCGGTGGTCGCCCACCCAAGCCAGATCCACGCCGTGTAACGGACCACCAGCAGTGCGGCTGCGGAAACAACGAACAAATACCCAAAAAGCCCCGGCAGCGACGGCGCCTGCGATGCAACCAGGGCAGGGGTCACAAATGCCCCCACAATCCCCGTCGCGGCGGTCAAAGGCCCATAGCGCAGCGCCGCCGCCAGCGCCGACAACGAAGCCATCGCCATCGCGACAAACGCGACCACCGAGGGCAACAGACCATACAGCGGTCCCGCCCCATACGCCGCACCGAACATGATCGCGGTGCCCCCCGCCGCCAACGCACTCGGCGCCTGGTCAACGCGGAACCGGCCCACCAGCGGCGGCCCCTCGCGACGATGCAGCCACTCCGCCGTCGCCAGCAGCACCAACCCCAGCAATGCCGCCGCGACGCAGCGCGCCGCCGGCCCGAGCAGCGCCTGCTCGACCGCGTAGCGCACCAGGAACACCCCCGCCAGCAGCAACGCCGCCGACCCGACCCAAACGCCCAGCCGGGTGGTCAGCAGCGCCTCCAGGTCGCGCGGCGGCGCGGCGGCCGGCTCCGGCAACGGAGCATCAACACGCGGCGGCTGGGAGGGTGGGATCTCCGGCGGGTTCAGACCAACGGGCACACTGTCCGCCTCGCCGATACCCGGTTCAGCCGCGGCCGGCGCCGCCTGACCAATGCTCCGCCGAAACAGTTCGCCGCGCAGAAAGCGCACCTCCGACCGCGCCGAAAGCGCCATGAAAAAGCCGATGATGCCCAGCACCCAGCCGCCGAACCAGCCGACCTGAAGGAGAACGTCCATCACTTCAGAGGGCTGCAAACAACCGCCGTGGTCAAGGAAGTTGGCGAAAGTCTGAATTTATCGTGACCCAACCCGCCGAGACATCCCCGACACCGCTCAACATCGCAGCGCCGCTCAGCCCCGCAACACCCCCCTGACCCAGGCGCAGGCCTCGTCCATCGCCGCCCCCGCCCGGTCCACGACACCCGGCCAGAAGAAAAATCCGTGGTTCATGCCATCCCACCGCTTCATCTCCGTCGGCACCCCCGCCTGCCGCAGCCGTTCGGCGTAATACTCGCCCTCATCCCGCAGCGGATCGAACTCCGCCGTCACCACCAGCGCCGGCGGCAAACCATCCAACCGTCCCGCCCGCAGCGGACTGGCATGCGGATGCGCCCCATCCGCCGGAGTCCTCAAATAATGATCCCAAAACCAGATCATTCCCGCTCGGCCCAGCCCATACCCCTCGGCATTCTCCACCATCGACGGCGTCCCCGGATCGTAATAATCCGTCACCGGATAGATCAGCAGTTGCCCCAGCAGCGCCGGCCCGCCCTCATCGCGGATCCGCAACGCCGTCACCGCCGCCAGATTGCCGCCCGCACTGTCCCCCGCCACGAACACCCGCCCCGGATCGGCCCCCAGCGCCGCCGCATTCGCCACCGCCCACCGGGTCGCCGCCAAACAATCATCCGGCGCCGCCGGAAACTTCGCCTCCGGTGCCAAACGGTAATCCACCGAGACCACCACGCACCCCGTCCCCGCGCACAGGTTCCGGCAGATCCCGTCATGCGTATCCAGACTGCACACCACGAACCCGCTGCCATGAAAGAACACCATCAGCGGAAACGGCCCATTACCCACAGGCGTATACACACGCAGCCCCAGCGGCCCACCCGGCCCCGGCATGTCCCGGTTCATCACCCCGGCGATCTCCGGCTTGCGCAGACCGGGGAAGTCCCGCGCCGCGAACTGCGCCCGGGCATCCGCCACTGACAGCGTATGCAACTCCGGCAATGCCGCGCGCAGGCCAAGCAGCATCTGGATTTGTGGATCAACCGGCATCGGCGTGTCTCCTTCTGGACGTTTCCCACAGCATGGCCGCAAGCACGGCGGATTTGAAGACCCAGCCGCAAACCCGTCGCCTGGGCAGCGCATCCGGATACTTCTATGCATGCGCCCATGCCCTCCGAGACAACCGCCCCGCCGCCCCCGACGGTGCCGAACCTGTTCCTGACCGTCTTCCCATCCATCATGCTGCCGATGTTCCTGGCGGCGGTGGACCAGACCATCGTCGCCACCGCCTTGCCGGCCATCGCCGGCTCCCTGGGCGATGTGGAGCGCGTATCCTGGGTCGTCGTCGCCTACCTGGTCGCCAACACCATCGCCGCACCCGTCTACGGCCGCCTCGGCGACGCCCTGGGCCGCCGTAAGATGATGTTCGTCGCACTGGGCGTGTTCATCGGCGCCTCTCTGCTGTGCGCCCTATCCGGATCGATCCTCATGCTGGTCTTCGCCCGCCTGTTGCAAGGCGCCGGCGGTGGCGGCCTGATGACCCTGTCGCAAGCCCTGATCGCCGAGTCCGTCCCACCCCGCGAGCGCGGCAAATACCAAGGCTACCTGTCCGGCATGTACGCCTCCGCCGCCACCTTCGGCCCCGTTGCCGGCGGCTACCTGACGGAGCATTTCGGCTGGCACGCCATCTTCCTGGTCAACGTGCCGCTGGGCGCGCTTGCCGCCCTTCTGGTCCTCCGCCTGCCCGCCCACGCCAGCCGGGGCGGCCGCGTCCAGTTCGATGTCTGGGGCACCGTATTCTTCGCCGGCTTCATCACCCCCGTGCTGCTGGCGATGGAGCGGGCACAGCACATCGACCTCGCCGCCGCGCCGGCCGTGGTGGCGCTGCTGGTGCTGGCCGCCACCTCGCTGGCACTGCTGATCCGCCAGGAAAAACGGGCCAGCGCACCGCTGCTGCCGATCCAGTTGTTCAAACAGGCGGGGATCTGGCGAACCGACACCATGGCCGCCTGCGTGGCGGGCCAGACCGTGTCACTGGTCTCGTTCCTGCCGATGTATCTACAGGTCGTCCGAGGCGCCAGCGTCGCCCATTCCGGCGTCCTGCTGCTGCCGCTGACGCTGGGGATCGCAACCGGATCGTTCTTCTGCGGCCGGCTGATCGCTGCGACCGGACGGACGGCGATTCTGCCCTCGGTGGGCCTGGCGGTCAGCGCAACGATGTTGCTGTCGCTGGCGGCGTTCGCACCGCATCTCGCAAACGCAACGATCATCGGCATGCTGTCGGTCGGGTCCTTCTTCTCCGGCACCGCGATGCCGGTGGTGCAGATGACGGTGCAGGTCGTCGCGGGCCCCCGATTCCTGGGATCGGCAGCGGCATCCGTACAATTCTCCCGCTCCGTCGGTGCCTCGATCGGAACCGCCCTCGTCGGCGCCGTGCTGTTCGCGGTATTGGCCGCGCGAGACCCCCAGACCGCCGCCATGTTCGCCCGCCTTGTGCAGGAGGGCCCGAAGGCACTGGCCATGCTGCCGACAGCCCAGCAATCGCTGGTGCGAGCCGAGATCGCTGACGCCTTCCGCGCCGCCTTCCTGACCATCGGCTGCTTCACCACCACGGGAATGCTGTTCGCCTGGTGGATCCCCGTCCGCCGGATTTAATTTCTATCCGAAACAGAGCCGAACTCAGGCCGGCGCCATTGCCGGAAGCTGCGAGAACAGCACACCGAACGGCTGCAACCGGCCGCCGTCATCAAGGCACGCCTCGAACCCGCTCCCCTCCATCGCGCGATATCCAGCCCCATCGAGCAAAACCGGCTGATCCGACAAGTTGAACACCGCCAGCACGCGCTGCCCGTCGTGTTCCCGCACGAACCCCACCAGCGGCGAGGGCAGATCGACAACCCGAAATGTTCCATGCACCAGCGCCGGCACGCCGCGCCGCCAGTGCAGGAACCGCCGGAACGCATGCAGCAGCGAGGACCCATCCGCCTCCTGCACATCCACCGCCAGCGAACGATGCGCCTGCGGCACCGGCAGCCAGGGCACTGCCGCCGAGGTGAACCCGCCATGCGCCGCGGCAGCATGCCAGGGCATCGGGGTCCGGCTGCCATCGCGCCCACGAAATTCCGGCCAGTAGGCAATCCCGAACGGATCGCGCAGGTCGCCTTCGGACAACATCGCCTCGGTCAGTCCAAGTTCTTCCCCCTGATACAGACACACACTGCCACGTAACGACAGCAGCAACGCCATCAGCACCCGGGCGAACGCCGGTTCGGGCGTCGTATCAGGGCGAGGGTTCCACCGGCTGATCGCGCGTTCGACATCGTGATTGCTGAACGACCAGCATATCCAGCCATCCGTTCCGCTACCGGCCAGATCGCGCAGCAGGCCGCCGACCGTCCGCCAATCGAAGCCATCGCGCAACGGCCGCAGCGTGTATGCCATATGCAACCCGTCAACCCCGCCGGTCGCCCCCATCACGCGCGCGAACGCATTCGGCTGGCTGGAGAATTCGCCCAGCGTCACGGTCCCGGGATAGGCGTCCATCAGCCCGCGGATGCGCGCCAGCAGGCCCGCCACCTCCGGCTGCAACATGTCGTGGACATGACGCTGCATCCCGAACAGCTTCGCCGGAACGACCTCCGGCGCCGGCGCGGCGGGATTCGACCGCAGCGCCGCGTCGTGCAGCAGGAAGTCGATCGCATCCAGCCGGAACCCGTCCACCCCACGATCCAGCCAGAACCGCCCGGTCTCCAGCAGCGCGTCCATGACCGCCGCGTTGTGCAGGTTCAGCGCGGGCTGGTGATCGAGGAAATGGTGCAGGTAATACTGCCGCCGCCGCGGCTCCCACGTCCACGCCGCCCCGCCGAACACCGACAGCCAGTTGTTGGGCGGCGTCCCGTCCGAACCTGGATCGGCCCAGACGTACCAGTCCGCCTTCGCCGCCGTCCGACTGCCGCGGCTGTCCAGGAACCAGGGATGCCGGTCGGAGGTGTGGCTCCAGACCTGGTCGATCAGCACTTTCAGGCCCAGCGCATGCGCCCGGTCCAGCAACGCATCGAAATCGGCCATGGTGCCGAACAACGGATCGACATCGACGTAGCCCGCGACGTCGTAACCGAAATCCCGTTGCGGCGACACGAAGAACGGGCACGGCCAGATGGCGTCGGCGCCAAGCCGCGCAACGTGGTCAAGTCGAGCCGTGACACCGGGAAGATCGCCAATGCCGTCGCCGTTGGTATCGAGAAAGCTGCGCGGATAAATCTGATAGATGACCGCGCCGCGCCACCACTGCCCGTCCGTCATGACCATTTCCCTCATGGCCGCGTCTACAGACAGGACCCGTCTCTGTTCAACCGTGATTGCGTGAAATCGCTGCTTGTCCGGCGAATCCTGCCAGCCGCCGGGCTGACCGGCGACCGCGGGGCGACTGCACAGGATACCTGGCGCGCCTTCTACCGCCGGCCAAAATCCGTTATCACCCGCGCGGCCGATCATTCACGAGTTATCATCCATCATGACGAACACGACTTCTTTCCTTTTGATGCCGTTCATCCTGGCTTTCCTGGTGTTCGTCTTCCGATTCTACAATCGGGAGAGTGCGTCCTCGATCAAGAATCTCAGCTTCGTGCTGGCGATCCTGACGGTGCTGATCGCCTTCAGCTACCTGATCCTGGGTATTGCCACGATGCTGCCGCCGTACAGCACGATCGGCTATCTCGCGATCGGGCTGATCCTGCTTGCCACCGCGATCGCCCGCATGTTCATGATCTGACCAGCCGTTCGGTCACTTCCGCAGCAAACGCGACCAGAAGCCGGTGGTCGCCCGCTTGCCATGTGACACATGCGGCGCATACGCGGGCGGCGGCAGCGCGCTGCTGATCAGATGCCGGCCGACGTCACGCGCGGCAATCTTCGCCCGCTGAAAGCCAATGATCGGCTGGGCGAGTTCATCCGCCCCGCGCTCTGTCAGGACCGACGCCCACGCCTCGGCCTGCTCGAACAGCCCGGCCCGGCGCAGGACGTCCAGCCTGCGCAGCCCCAGCTCCACGTCGGTGGTGCCGTCCCACAAGGCCGCAACCTCTGTCCGCAGTTTGGCCGCCTCCGCCATCGCCGCGGCATCGTCGGCTGCCCACGCCGCCTGCAACAGCGCTTCCGCCTGCTGAGACCTATCCCCCGAACCCGCGAGAATCAGCGCCCAGCGCCGGAATGGCAGTGTCTCCTCCAGCACCGACGTGCTCAATGCCCGGTAGCCGTCCGATTCCGTCACATCCCGCGCCGAGGCTGGCAGTTCAGCCAGATCCGGTGCCGCCGCGCCGCATTGCGGACACACCATGATCCAATCGCGCAACGTGGACCGCACCGGTTCGCCCGGGCGCATATCCAGATCAGGTGCGATTTCCGGCTGCGGTGCCCGAAATGCCGGCCTGGCCTCGGCCCCGCAAACCCCGCAATGCGCTGAACTCATGTTGATCCCATCTCCGCACGAATGCCGTCGCGCAGGCGCTGCATCGCCCGCTCCATCAACCCGGCGGACTGGGCGAAGCACACCCGCAGCCAGCCTTCCCCGGCTGCTCCGAATGCCACGCCGGGTGCAACAGCAACGCCGTGCCGCGTCACGAGTTTCTTCGCCAGGTCGAGACTGTCGCGCAGCCCGTCCACCGACAGGAACGCGTAGAACGCGCCGACCGGGGGCCGATAGCGCACGAAGTTCAGTCCGGCCAGCGCCTGGCTCGCCAGATCACGGCCCAAGGCACAATGGGTCCGGACCCGTTCCATCGTCTCGGTATCGCCGACCGCCGCCACGCCGGCGCGCTGGATGAAGGGCGCCACGCCGGAATGCACCGCCTCCACGATATCGACGATCTGTTCACCCGTACCCTCTGGCACCACCAGCCAGCCCAGGCGCCAACCGGTCATCACCCAGGTCTTCGAGAAGCTGTTGCACACGATGATGCGATCGTCCGGCTCCGCGATATCCAGCATGGACGGCGCGGCCGCGCGGCCGTCATAGACCAGCCGGGAATACACCTCGTCGGCGATCACCCACGCCCCATGCCGCCTTGCGATGTCCCTGATCGACCGCAGCTCCTGCTCGGTCGCGGTCCAGCCGGTCGGATTGCCGGGCGAGTTCAGCACGAACACGCGCGCACCCGCCATCATCGTGTCCAGCCGGTCCAGGTCCAGCCGGAACCCGCCATCGGGCTGCGCGTCCAGGTCGATCTCCTCCACAACCGCGCCGCGCAGCCGGGCGGCGTTGGCGATGTTGGGCCAGGTCGGGCTGTGCACCACAACCCGGTGGCCGGCGCGCACCACCGCCGCCATGGCGATCGAGATCGCCGCCATGCCCGACGCCGTCACCTGGATGCGGTCCTCCGCCACCGGCTTCGCATGCAGTCCGCTCAGGTAACCGGACAAGGCCTGCCGCAGCGCCGGCAATCCGCGCACATCGGGATACCGGGTCTCCCCGTCGATCAGCGCCTGCGTTGCCGCCTGCCGCGCCACCTCCGGGCTAGGCTGATCCGATTCGCCGAAACACAGGAAATCCACGTCGGGCGTGGCGAAAGCGAGGCGGGCGACCTCGACGATGCGGGAGCCCGGGATGCTGGTAAGGTCCATGCCGCGTATATAGGCATTTCACGGCGAGTCGGGACTATCCCCGCCGCGCTTCCCGCCGCAAGTGGCGCTGGATGTAGATGAATAGGGAGAACGCTCCGATCGCCGCGACGATCCCCCCCGCGACCGGAATCACGATGTCGGAGTTCAGAAAACTGCTGTCGGCTCGCGATTTGTGCAACGAATCGAGCCCCATCGCCGCCGCCAGCCCCCCGAACGCGCGCTTGTCCGCCGACACGCTGTCGGCGTAGGCCTTGCCCGGCCGGAACGTCAGGCCATCCAGGAAACTGTCCGCCATCTGACCGATCTCGGTGGCCTTCTCCAGGCTGGTGACGACGGTCAGCTCGATATAGCCCTGCCGGCCGAAACTGATGGCGTGAACCGTGACCTCGCCATCGGACTCGCGCGGCGCACTCTTCGGCAGGATCAGTGCCGCCCACGACAGTTGGTGCGCTTCCGGATTGTAGTGCGGCGTCTGAACCCAGCGGCGGGCTTCGCGTTCCTCCAGGCCTTGCTTCACCCGTGCCGGATTGTCGCGCGCCACCGTGTCGCGCAGGCTGGACAGGAAATCATCCGCCGTCCAGGCGAGCGCCGTGTCGGAATCGATAAACCCGGCAGGGACGTAGCGAATGAGTCCCGGCATCGCCATGCCCTCGGAACCCAGCAAAAGCCCCTGGAAATCGGGCGGGACGGACACCTTCAACACCCCCAGCAGCCGGGCGGCCGCAAGCGGCGGGACGAATGTCAGCGGATCCTGCAGCCGCACCGTGGCCTGGTCAGCAATGTTCGCCCGAGCAGGTGCGCCGATGGACTGTGCCAGGGCGGCAACAAGGATCTGGTCGGGGGTTTCGGCCGGACTGGCCGCCGGGCCGGCGTCCGGGGAGGCGCCAAGCGCGGTGGCACAGGCCATACCGAACAGCAGCATCACCCAGACGATGCGGAACAAGGCCGGTTTCCTTCCGTGGCCGAAGCGCCCCGCCGGTTCAACGTCCGGGGGGCGGAGCCGCCGTTTCAGGTTCGTCGCGTTCGGACCCGGTACCGGTGTTCCGCACGCAATCGCTAACCATCCGGTCATGCGCGAACAGGTCGGACAGCCCGCGCGTCGACGAATCAGGGATATAATCAGCCGAATACGGCGTATTCACCGGCGACGGCGGGCTATAGATTTCCGCTCGGTTCTGCTGTTCGTACGCCTGTTCGGCCCGTTGCTGGCACGCCGCTCTTGTCTGGGCATCGGCCTGGGCCTGTCCGCTTGTTGGCGGCGCCTGACAGGCGGACAGCATGACCGCGACGACGAACCCGGTC
>DATAZJ010000641.1:0-4381 GCA_036272115.1 Rhodopila sp.
CCCCTTTACGCCGCCGGCAGCGCCCCGACAAACCGCTCGATCAGCGCGTTGGTGCGAGCGCTCTCGTCAAGCTGCGGGAAATGGCCGGTGTCCGGGATCACCTCGACCTCGGCCCAGGGGACGCTGTTGCGCACCCTCTCCAGATACGGCGTGGACTGCCCCGCCTGCATCGGCCGCCGTTCGCGCTTTTCGTTGCTGTAGGTGGCCTGCAGCGCCAGGACCGGCACCCGCAGACTGGCCAGCGAGGCGGCCAGGCGCCCGACATCGTAGCGCTGCATGTCGGTCAGCATCTTCTCCCCGATCGCGCGCGGCAGACGGGCGGCCCGGGCGCCGACCGAGGCGGCCACGGCCGGATCGCTCTTCGCGGTGAACATATCTGTGAACAAACCATTGACCGTGGCCGCGTAGCCGTCCGCCGTGGCGAAGCGCTGCCGCAGCACCGTCTCCATCGAGGCGGCGAACTGGCTGCCGTCCACCAGGATCACCGCCGCGGTGTGGGCGGGGGCCTGCAATGCGGCCTCCACCACCACGCGGCATCCCATGCTGTGGCCCACCAGCACCGCACGCGGCAACGCCAGCGCCCGCATCACCTCGGCGACATCGGCGCCGTAGCGCTCGATCGAGCATTCCTCGGCCGCCCCCGGACTGTCCCCGTGTCCGCGCAGATCGACGGCAACCGTCCGGTGGCGCGGCGACAGGTGCGCCACCTGCGTGTCCCAGTCACTGTGGGCGCAGCCGAATCCATGCACGAAGACGATCGGCGGCTGCCCCTCGCCCGTCACGACATGATGGATCAGTGCCATTGTTTCCCCCTTACCCAATGCCGGCGCAGCGTGCTGCGGCGGTTCGGTTCTGACAAGCCTTTGGGACAAAGCCCTGGAGCAAAGCCCGGGGCAAAAGCCGGTTTTCCTGGCGCGCGCGTTTTCTTCGGGCGGTCGCTCCCGCCCGTCACCCATCGGAGCAACCCGATAGCCTCCGGTCAGCCGGCCGGGAACGCCGCCTCCATTGCTCGGCGGTACTTGTAGGCTTCGTCCGCGGTGTCCATCCGCACGTCGTCCCAGGTCACCGGCTGGCCCGCCGCCACGTCGCGCAGCAGCGGCACGCGGTTGGCCAGCCCGATCGGCAGGCCGCCGTGTCGCAGACTGTCCGAAGCGGTCATCAGCTTGCCCCAGACGCAGGCGCCGCCCTCACCGTCCAGCACCTCCCCCGCCCGCAGATCCCGCTTGGCGGTCGAAACGACATCGCCGCGGAAGCCCGTGGGCGCGCCGGTCGCCTCCTTGCGCAACGCCGCCGACAGGATGGAGACATTCAGCTCCAGCCCGATCAGGTGGAACGGCCGGTACAGCGCCGACACCCGGCCGGAGGAATCCGTCACCACGCCGTATTCCTGGAAGCAGCGCTGGGCGTAGTCGTTCGGCGCCTCGAACACCACGAACACGCCCCAGCGCAGGTCGTTCACCACCGGGCTGCCGTCGCGATGGATGCTGGAGATCACCTCCACCTGCCCCGCGTGGTGCAATGTCCCGGCGTTGCCCGGCCGCAGCTTCTCGGCCATTTCATGTGTGCCCACCGGCGGAAACACCAGCCCGTCCGGCGCCGGCGTCAGACCGGAGGCGTTGGCGACCGCCGCCATCTCGATCCCCGATTTCGTGCCATCAAGAAACGAATTGAACATCTGCGGGTTCATGCCGCCCAGCTTCGCCTGCTCCGGCGTCAAGCCATAATAGCCCCACACCGTTTCGGGGGTGGAGGCGTGGTATTCGGGCCTATATTTGGTGCCCTTGCCGGCGGCGATGATCGGGAAACCGCAGGACCGGGCCCAGTCCACCAGTTCGCAGATCAGCGCCGGCTGGTCGCCGTAGGCCAGGCTGTAGACCACGCCCGCCGCCTCCGCTTCCCTCGCCAGCAGCGGGCCGGCGAGCACATCCGCCTCCACGTTCACCATGACGATGTGCTTGCCTTCGCGGATCGCCCGGCGGGCATGGGCGATGCCGGCGGGGGCATGCCCCGTCGCTTCCACCACCACCTCGACGTCCGGCGAGGCGATCATCGTCGCGGCGTCGTCGACGAAGCGGGTCGCGGCGATACGGTCCTCGGCCCAGCCGACGCGGCGGCAGGCCTCACGCGCCCGATCGGGGGACAGATCGGCGATGACGGCGACCTCCAGCCCCGGGGTGGTCGGCACCTGGGACAGGAACATCGAGCCGAACTTGCCGGCGCCGATCAGGCCGACCCGCACGGGCTGTCCGTTGGCGGCGCGCTTTTGCAGCAGGCGATACAGGTTCATTTCGGCCCTCCCGGATAAGTCGCCCCGCTTCTACGCGCAGGGCGGCAAAATGCGAACCAGGGTCGGGTCAGGCCAGGGAAGCCGCGGCGTTTTACGACCCGGTCCGCCAGATCCCCCGGCCGGCCGCCCGAGCGACTGTCTCCGGCTGGCGCAGCGCTTCCACCTCCGCCCGAGCCCAGCCGTCGCGCACCAGTGCCTCGCTCAATCGTGTATCGCCGGCCTGGCAGTTGCCCACCGGCCGTCCCGCGCCGTCATGGCCATGGATCGTGCAATCGACGGCGCTGCCGCGCACCAGGGACGCCAGTGCATTCGCCGCCGCCACGCCGCAATCGACGTGCGACTGCCCGCCGTCGTGGCAAACCGAACCGCGCGCCGGTGCGGCGATGCCGGCCAGCCGTACGACCTGATCGCCCAGCCGCAGCGTATTGCCATCCAGCACGGCAAGGCTGGCGGCCGGGGCGGACAGCCGCATGCCGGACGGCACGTGGGCAGGCGCATCGGAAGACCGCACGAACAAGGATGCCGCGACGATAACCGTGACCGCACCGCCCGCGGTGGCCAGCAGCACACCAAGCGAGGGCAGCCGCCAGTCCCGGAGCGGAACCCGCCTTGTGTTCCCGCGGAAGATCCTCCGCCTATGGTTCAACGACACGGCCCATGCTCCGGTTGTTTTGATTCCGGGTCATATCGGCTGATATCCCGATCACCGATTCGCAGTCGGGATCGCAAGCCTGATCGCGAACGTCAACCCCAAAAAGCCGGTTGGCGACGGAATCTTTCGAACGCCTCGACGATCCGCGGCCGCATCTTCGCTGCCCGCGCGGCCAGGAAGCCGACGACGACGCCGGCCGCATAGGCGTGCCGTCCCGACGGACCACCCAATTCCGCCAGCAGGTGAGTCGCCACCGCGCCGTCGTTCAGCACGCCCAGGCGCTGCTGCAGCGTGGTCAGGCGACGAATGAACCGGCTGGCCGCCTTGCCCTGGTGCAGCGTCGCGAACATCTCCGTCGCATAGCGCGCCCGCTTGGCCCGCAGCCGCACGCCGTGCAGCGACGGCACATCGAGTTCCTCGATCCGCTTACCCACTGAAACCAGTTTCTTCCAGCGGTGCTGCAGCACCGGCCCGGAGAACGCCGCCAGCGTCGGTGGTTCGGTTGCCGCTTCCTCGGACACCGCCGGCGGCGCGGCGCCGATCCCGGCGGACACGAACCAGGCCAGTTCGATGCCGAGCAGCCGGAACGCCGGACCGCCGAGGTATGCCGCCAGCGCCTTGCGGCACGCCTGCCGCCGGCGCGAGGCCGCGGCACCCAGCCGTTGCAGCCGCTCGTCATCCGGCAAGGCTTCCAGCAGAGCCGGGATGGTTTCGTCGGTAAACACATCCCAGTCCCGGGTCGGCCCCAGCCGCGTGCCCAGGTCCTTCAGCAGATTCCCGACCGTATCCAGCACGCCATCGGCCACCGCGGTCCGGAAGATCGACACCGCCGACCGCGCACGCCGCACCGCCACGCGCATCTGATGAACCGCCTCGGTGCCCTCACTGTCGGGCCGTTCCGCCAGCGGGGCATAAGCCAGGATCACGTCGATCAGATGGCCCATGATATGCCGCAGCGCCTCGATCACGCTCGGCGATCCAGTGGGCAGCACCGGCGCGCCCTCGTGCCGCCTGGCAACGGGCCGCCCGGTCGCCAGGGCGATCCCCTCCGCCGCCAGCGACGCCACTGGAACTGCCACGACCCCGGCGCCGGCGATCAGCACCGCGGCTTGCCGCACCGCCTGGTCCTCGCCGCTGAGCCAGATCCGAGCCGCCTTCTGCTCCGCGGTGACCGAACGCAGGACCCCCCTGGCGATCGTCACGGTGACGGACTGATCGCCGAACCGGTGCACGCTGGCCGTCTGCCGCCCCTCGAACGCCGCCAGCGGCGCCAGCGGTGACGGCAACACGGCTGGATCGGCAACCACTGGAACCGGTTGCGCCGGCAACCATGTCTCGGCCGCGGGATACACACGCTCCACCTGCCGCGCACCGCGCTGTTCGGCCAGCGTCAGCCCGTCGGCCAGCAGCGCACGATCCGGGTTGTCATGCCAGACGATCTT
>DATAZJ010000642.1:0-8109 GCA_036272115.1 Rhodopila sp.
TGGCAGGCTGCCCGCGGGCAGGTCGGCGCGCTGTCCCGGCATGCGCTCCGGTTGCGACACTCCGCCGTTACCAACGCCGCCGGACAGGGGCACGCCGGGTGCCTCTGGCCCGGCGCGGGTTGCGCTTTCGCGGCCGACCGAACGGCGGCGAGCTTGGGTCGGCGATCTAGCCGCTTCGCTGGCTGTGGTCCCGCCTTTGATATCGTCCATGGGTGCCATGACACCGGCAACGATCTGTCGCGGCCAGGGTTCCCCGGCGGCGATCGGAAACGGAGCCATTCGCGTTCCAGTGTCCCGAATCCGAAGTTCGCCACAGTGGGCGAACCTCCGCTTCGAAACACTCGCTCTTTGTTTTCATATCAATCGCCCTTGATGTTGACCGATCGGCACCGCCATGCAACGCCATGGCGAGCGCCGGCTTCCCATCTATGCCTTTGTTTCCGCTCGTAAAAGGCGTGGATGCCGACCTCCGTCGGCATGACGGACGGGGTCAACCGAAGAGTCTGCGTCAACGCCGGTCGGTATCGGTGGCCTGCTGGTCCCAGAGGACGATCGCCAGTCCGAGCGACAGCCATGACCGAAGACCCGCCCGGATCGGGCAGCTCGCCGGGAACGCCGCGACGATCACCAGTCCGGCATCGGTCACCGGTCGTGCAACCGCGCTCCACCTCGTTCGCTAGAGAAGCACTTGCCTCTGGGGGCTCGCGATGAAGAAGCTTAGACAAACCCTATCCGAGACGGTCTCGGGCTTTCTCAACGACTGGTCGCTGCCCCGGCAGATGGCAGGGCTCGACCCCCTGTCGAAAGCCGCGGAAAGCATGACCTCGCGCACGCTGCGTCCAAGGCTGGAACAGGCGGACACCGTCGGCACCAGCATCTGCCCGTTCTGCGCCGTCGGATGCGGCCAACTCGTCTATGCAAAGAATGGCCGGCCGATCCATATCGAGGGCGACCCGCGCAGCCCGGTGAACCAGGGCACGCTCTGTCCCAAAGGCGCCAGCACCTTGGGCGTCCTGCTGTCCCCCCAACGCATCAACACAGTGCTTTACCGCGCCCCGCACGCAAGCGACTGGGAGGAAAAACCACTGGATTGGGCGATGGAACGCATCGCCCATCTCACCAAGCAGGTCCGCGACGACAGTTTCGTCGAGACGCTGCCGGACGGCCGGGTGGTGAACCACACCATCGGCATGGGCTCGCTCGGCGGCGCCACCCTGGACAATGAGGAAAACTACCTCATCAAGAAGTTGTTCGGCGGCGGCCTCGGCATGGTCAACATCGAAAATCAGGCGAGGATCTGACACTCCTCCTCGGTGCCCAGTCTGGGAACGAGTTTCGGCCGCGGCGCTGCCACCATGGCCCTTTGGGACCTGGAAAACGCTGACTGCATCGTCGTCATGGGCTCCAACATGGCGGAGAATCACCCTGTCGGCTTCCGCTTTGTGGTGGAGGCCCAGCGCCGGGGTGCAACGGTCATCCATGTTGACCCGCGGTTCACCCGCACCTCCGCGCTTGCCAACATTCACGCCCCGATCCGTTCGGGCACCGACATTGCATTCCTGGGCGGGATCATCCACCACATCCTGGAGAACGACCTGTGGTTCCGGGATTTCGTCCTGGCCTACACCAACATCGCCAACATCATCGAGAACGGCTATCAGGATCCGGAAGAGACCGGGGGCGTCTTCTCCGGCTTCAACGCCGACACCGGCTCCTACAAGCAGGACACCTGGCAATACAAAGGCAAGATCGTCCCCTCCTCGATCTCGGAGCACCGCGTCCCGACGCGGGACAAGGCGAAGGGCGGCGACTTCGAGGCGATGACCGAAGGCCCGCCGCCGACCGACCCGACGTTGCAAAACCCGAACTGCGTCTACCAGATCATGCGCCGCCATTACGCGCGCTATACGCCGGAGATGGTGGAACGGGTTACAGGCTGTTCGCGTGACACATTCCTCGCCGTCGCCAACGCCCTGACGCGCAACGCCGGCCGAGAGAGAACCGGGGCATTTTGTTACGCGGTCGGCTGGACGCACCACACCGTCGGCGTCCAGATCATTCGCGCCGCCGCGATCATCCAGGGCTTGCTGGGAAACATCGGCCGCCCCGGCGGCGGCATCCTTGCGCTGCGCGGCCACGCCAGCATTCAGGGCAGCACCGACATCCCGACGCTCTACAACATGCTGCCCACCTACCTGCCGCAGCCCAACGTGTTCAACGAGCACGGCACGTTGCAGAGCTACCTGGACTCCGAGACGCCAACGACCGGCTGGTGGGCCAATATGCCGAAATACGTCGTCAGCCTGCTGAAGGCCTGGTACGGCGAAAGCGCGAGGCGTGACAACGAGTGGGGCTACCAGTTCATCCCCAAGCTGACCGGCGACGCCTCGCAGTTGCCGATGACCCTGTCGATGCTGGACGGCGTGATGAAGGGCCAGTTCATCCTCGGCCAGAATCCGGTGGTCGGCGCGGTGAATTCGGATCTCGTCGAACGTGGGATGGCAAAGCTTGACTGGCTGGTGGTCCGCGACTTCGCGATGACCGAGACAGCCAATTTCTGGCAGAAAGGCCGCCTCGTGCAGCGTGGGGAATTGCGGCCGGACGACATCGGCACGGAGGTGTTCTTCCTGCCGTCCTCGCTCGCGGGTGAGAAGGAAGGCACGGTCACCAACACCAGCCGTCTGGTTCAGTGGCATGATGCAGTGCTGGAACCACCGGGCGACAGCCGGTCCGACCTGTGGTTCATCTATCACCTGGGCAAGCGGCTGAAGCAGCTTTACGCCGACAGCAGCGAGCCGCGTGACGCCGGCATCCAGGCGTTGACCTGGACCTATCCGGAACGCGGCAAGCGCGCCGAACCGGACGCCGAGGCAGTGCTGCGGGAGATCAACGGCTACACCGTCGCGGACCGCAAGCAGATCCCCAGCTATCTGCAGTTGAAGGACGACGGCAGCACCGCCTGTGGCGGATGGATGTATTGCGGGGTGTATCCGGCCGACGGCCGCAACCTGGCCCGATCGCGCATTCCTGATGCGACCGGCGGTCCCGGCAGCCACGCCGGCTGGGCGTTTTCCTGGCCGTCCAACCGCCGCACGCTCTACAACCGCGCCTCCGCCGACCTGGACGGAAAGCCGTGGTCGGAACGGAAGAAGATGGTGTGGTGGGACGAGGCGGCAGGCAGTTGGACCGGCAACGATGTGCCCGATTTCGTCGCCTCCAAACGTCCGGACTATCGCCCTGATTGGCCGACCCATCCCCACGGCATGGACGCGCTCGGCGGTGACGATCCGTTCATCATGGAAGCCGACGGCAAGTGCCAGTTGTTCGTTCCATCCGGCCTGAAGGATGGTCCGCTGCCGACGCACTACGAGCCGGTGGAAAGCCCGGTCCGCAATGCGATGTATGACCAGCAGTTCAACCCGGCCGCCAAGCTGTGGACCCGCCCGGGCAATGAACTGCACGCACCCGAAGACCCCCGGTTTCCCTATGTGTTCACGACGTATCGACTCACCGAATTGCACTGCGGCGGCGTCATCAGCCGGGTAACGCCGCACACCGCCGAATTGCAGCCGGAGGCGTTCGTCGAGATCTCTCCCGAACTCGCCCGGGAACTCGGTATTCGCCACCTCGGCTGGACGGTGCTGTCCACTTTGCGGGGCGACATCGAGGCGCGCGCCATGGTGACCGAACGCATGCGCCCGTTCAGGATCGGGGACCGCACGGTTCATCAGGTCGGCATGCCGTGGGTGTTCGGTTGGGAGGGTTACACAAGCGGCGACATCGCAAACGTGCTGCTGGCGATCACGGGTGACGCGAACACCAGCATCCACAGCACCAAGGCGGTCACTTGTGCGCTGCGGCCCGGCCGGTTGGCCGGTCCCGGGGGTGCGACCCATGCTGCTTGATACCCAGGCAAATGACGCCTTGGCGGCTGTGGACAGGGCGCTCGCGGAAAAGCCGCACAAGGAAGGGCACACATTTTCCGCCGCCGCACAAAGCCTGTGCGTCGTGCGCGACAGTCTGAGCGCACGGGAAAAGGACGACCCGTTGCGACGGCACTGGCTGGGACACATCAATGCCGTCATCAGCGTGATCCTGGCCGGGCATTTCCCGCTCGGCAGCGTGCCGTGGGATGAAATCGCCAAGGCGCGCGACTGGCTGGCCGACTTCGCCGCCGCCGTCAGCGCCACACCAGACCGGAAAGGATGACGCGATGCCAAAGGCGATGTGCGGTGTGGTGACGATCGTCCAGGAAGGCCGCTTCCAGATGACCGACGATGCGGGCGTGTCGCACCTGTTCATCCTGGCATATTCGGCCGCGGCGGAGCCCCAACAATTGACGGCGCTGCAAGCGCGGCAGGCGCGCGTCCGGGTCCACTACAGGCCCGCCGCGAACCTGATCGGTAACACGGTCACCGCCATTGAACTGGCCGGCTGAGGAGCCGCGACATGGACATGCACCCGCGCATCCGCGACGAACCCCGGTCGGAGTTTGATCTCGTCCCTCCCAATGAATCGGAACTGACCGCCGGCGTCAGGATCGAGCCCGGAAAATCCTATGGTTTCTTTACCGACACAACGGTATGCATCGGCTGCAAGGCCTGCGAGGTCGCCTGCAAGGAATGGAACAACCTGCCGGCCGACAACCTGGGCCTGACCGGCCAGAGCTACGACAACACCGGGTCGCTGTCGGCCAACACCTGGCGCCACGTCGCATTCGTGGAAAAAGCCGGGTCATCCGGTGTGCGCGACAACGCGCAGCAAGCCTTCCAAAGCGGCTGGCTGATGATGAGTGACGTGTGCAAGCACTGCCATAACGCCCCCTGCCTGGAGGCTTGTCCGACCGGCGCGCTGTTCAAGACCGAGTTCGATACGGTGGTGGTGCAGCAGGACATCTGCAACGGCTGCGGCTACTGCGTGCCGGCCTGTCCCTTCGGGGTCGTCGACATCAACACCCTGGACGGCAAGGCGCACAAATGCACGTTGTGCTACGACCGGCTGAAGGGCGGACTGGAACCGGCCTGCGCCAAGTCCTGCCCGACCGACTCTATCCAGTTCGGTGAGCTGAGCGATCTGCACGCCCGGGCGCACCAGCGCGTCGAACACCTGCACGGGCTGGGCGTCGACAGCGCCTATCTCTACGGCGTGCCAGGCGGGCCGGGCGCGACCGGCGGCATCGGCCACCTCAACGCGTTCTTTCTGCTGACCGAGCAGCCCGAGGTCTACAACCTGCCTGTCGCGCCGACCCGTCCCGCGACCCGCATCGTGCCGAGCCTGCTGTCGGGGCTGGCTGCCGTGGCTGGTCTGGCCCTTGTGGCGATTGGCCTGTTCTCGAAACGAGCATGAGGCACAGCGATGCCTGATCAGGTGATTTTGCAAGACCCGGACGATGCGCCGGAAGGGCCGTCCGCCGCGCACGACACGATGCCCGACGGTTCCTGGCAGGGACCGACCTATTACCGGCGCTCGCAGCTCAAGGCGGCGCCGTTCGGCAACTGGGTGGTCGGCGGCTACATCTTCTGCGCGGGACTGGCGGGCGCGTCGGCGCTGATTTCCGCCATCGCGGGCTTCAGCCGCTTGCCTCAGGCCGCGGCAACGGTGCGCCGCGGGCGCTATCTGGCGCTGCTGGGGCCGCTGAGCGCGGTGCTGCTGATCTATGACCTGCACACGCCGAAACGTTTCTACAACATGCTGCGGATCGCCAAACCGACCTCACCAATGTCCATCGGCACCTGGATCCTGATGAGCTTCAGCGGCTTCGCATGCCTGGGGGCCGCGGCACAGTTCCTGTCGGACCGGGTGCCCGGTCTGGGATGGCTGCGCCGAGCGGCGCGGGTGACCGATGTGCCCACCGCAGTGGCTGGGGCCGGCCTGTCGGCCTACACCGCGTCCTTGCTGTCGGCGACCAGCACGCCGCTGTGGGCCGCCGCGCCACGCTCGCTGGCAGTGCGCTTCGGTGCATCGTCGGTTGCCGCCGGTGCCGCATCGCTTTCGCTGGGCGAACGCCGGGGCGCCACTCGCCGCGCGCTGGACGCCATCACCGTGGCGGCGCTATCAGCCGAGTTGGCCGCGACCCTGGCATCGCACGGCACCTACCGGCGCAAGGGCGTCGCCGAGGCGTTGGACGGCGGCTGGGGACAGGTCGAGACGATCGGGGCCACCGCCCTGGGAGCGGCGCTGCCGCTGGGCCTTCAGATTGCGTCGTTGGCAACGGCGCGACGGAAGCCTGGCGTTTTGTCGAGTGTCGCCTCGATCGCCGTGCTGGCGGGAAGCCTGCTGCTGCGGGTGTCAATTTTGTCGGCTGGAGACATCTCTGCCGAGCGTCCCGGGATAAATTTCCGGTTTTCGCGGCCGGAAAACCTGCCGTGACGGCCGCTTGAGGGGATCGTGTCGGCCGCGACGTCGGTGTTGGCGCGAACGCGATCGGGCGTCGCATCGGGAACGTGGGCTGCTCTAGAGAGTTCAGGGGGGAAGGCAGGAGAGTTGCTGTGTGCTCGCTCAGATCCCAATCGTCGCTGACTGTGCATTCGACCGATCCATACAATGCGGAACCGGCGCCCGAAAGGCTGGTCAGTTCTTTCCTCACGCCGCAAAAGGACCTGTATGTCCGATCACATGGTCCGGTGCCGATGCTCGATGCCGGCCATCACCGCTTGACGGTGGATGGTCTTGTGGCGACGCCGCTCGACCTGTCGATGGTGGAGATCAGACGCAGGTTTCCCGTTCGGAGCGTGACCTCTGTCCTGCAGTGCGCCGGCAATCGCCGTGGCGATCTTCGTCAGGTTCGGCCCGTTTCCGGTGATCCGTGGTCGGCGGGCGCGGTGGGCAACGCTGTCTGGACGGGCGCCGCGCTTGCCGATGTGCTCCACGCCGCGGGTGTCGCCGCCGACGCCAATCCTTCGATGCACATCGTGTTTACCGCCTGCGACACATGCGAAACGGACCACGAGCGGTATCGTTACGCCGCGTCTATTCCAATCGGCAAGGCGCTGTCACCCGAAGTGCTGCTGGCATACGCGATAAACGGTGAGGACCTGGCGGCTGAGCATGGCTTTCCCCTGCGCGTCGTCGTTCCGGGCTACGCCGGTGTCCGAAGCGTCAAGTGGGTGACGGGCATCACCGTGCAACTGGAACCCAGCGACGCGAGGCCGCAAGCGCGCGATTACAAGCTGTTTCCGCCGCACGTGACGAAGGAAACGGCGGACTGGGACGCGGGCATGACGATCAACGAAATGCCCGTCAATGCCGCGATCTGCCAGCCCTCGGCGGGCGCACGTCTTCAACCGGGGCCGACTTTACTGCGTGGCTATGCCACTGTGTCGGGGCGGGCGGTCGTTCGGGTGGATGTCTCGGCGGACGGTGGCCGGTCTTGGCATCAGGGGATGCTGAAGTGCGATCAGGCAGCCCCGTGGGGCTGGACGCTTTGGGAGGCGACCACTGATTTGCCACCCGGTGAGCATGATCTGGTGGTCCGAGCATGGGATTCGGCAGGGCAGACGCAGCCTTCATCGCCGGACGACACGTGGAATTTCAAGGGCTACCTGAATAACGCCTGGCACCGGATCCGGGTGACCGCGGGCTGAGCGCCCGTCATGCCCGCACCGATGTCAGTCGATATCCCGTCAACCCTGTTTGTCATTCGCATGCGGCTTGCCGGCGATGACGGTCTGCTCCGTCCTGGAGAAGGCGTTCAATGTCTCGGTCGAGAGGTTGGAGCGGGGCCCGTAGCCGACATCGCCGGCATGGACGTCCTTGGTGTTGATGTTTTGCGCGCATCGTTTCAGCGATCGGGCGCCGGGCGGTCCGCCAGTACAGACTTGAGCGCAGGGAACTTTCCGAACGGATTTTCGTTTCCCGGCTTATTTTGCAGGAGAGGGACCATGGTGGCGAAGTCCAAGTCTCGCTGGTCCGGCGAGGTGACACAGCACAGTGACGCGCTGGACCTCGAAAAGGATATCTTTGAATCGAACAACCCGGACGCGATCGCCAAGTCGCTGAAGCATTCGGCGGAAACGAGTGATCGTCGCAAGAGCAGTCCGTACCGGTCAGCGATGTCGATGCTGACCTTCTATATCAACAGAGCCGGCAAAAATCTTTCGAAGCCGCGTC
>DATAZJ010000643.1:0-21542 GCA_036272115.1 Rhodopila sp.
GTCCGGGCCTGGCGCGCGTCCTGGAAAGCGGCGCACCCGCGCTCGCGAACGGCGCATCGGGCAAAGCGGACAAAAACGTTGGCATCGCGATCGGAAAGCCCAACACCCACGCCGGCCGGCGCTACCGGAACGCCGCCGGCGTCGCCGGTTCAGCCGGCGGGACAAGCACCCGCGGCGGACAAGAACTGACGGTTACTTCGGTTCGGTCAATTGTTCGGCGAGCGGCGCGTGATTCAGCAGCGCGGCCAGGATGGCGCCGCCCACGGCATTGCCCAGAAAGGTGGGGATCAGAAAGCGCACGAAATAGTCGCCGATCGTCGCGTGCCCGGTGAAGACGCAATACGCCGCTTCCACCGATCCGGCGATGGCATGCGGAAACTGGCAGATCGCGATGACATATGTCAGCAGAATGATGATCAGCGCCCGGCTTGCGTCTGCCGAGGGCAGCAACCAGACCATCAGGCCGATCAGCCATCCGGCCGCGCCGCCGGTCAGCAGTGTGTGCGGGAACGATCCATCCAGTGTGTGCAATGCGACATCGAGCATTGCCTGTCTGGTAGGATCGGGGAAAATGCCCGGCCGCGCGACGATCGCGGCGAAAATCCAGGTGGCGCCGATATTTGCCGCCAGGACGATGGCCCAGACCCGCAGGGTTCGGAACGCCGTATGCAGATTGCGCCGTGTCAGGGCAGGGATCAGCGCGGTCAGCGTCGTCTCGGTGAACAACTGTTGACGGCCGAGGATGACGATCAGGAATCCGATCGAATAACCGAACCCCGAAACCAGCGGTCGCCACCCGGCGTCCGGCAGGTGTGCCTGCAGTGTCGCCTGTGTCAGGAACGAAAACCCGATCGACAGCCCCGCCGCGATCCCCGACCAGGTCAGACCGTTGAAGGAGCGATCGAGTTCCTCCTCTCCCTGATCGCGGATGATCTCATGGATCACCAGCGCCCCGATCGGCGCGCCCGCCGCTGCCTGGCGCTGCTCTCTCTGGTCCAGATGAGGCGACGATTCCCCAGCTTCGGCCATCACCGCTCCCACGAATGCGTCACATCGTAACGCCGGCCGGCGGCGGACGTTGGGGTGGCGGCGTATCACTTTCCGGCAGGGGTTCCGGGCTTCCTCTGGTGACAACCCTCTCCGTCCGTGCTTGGTTCAACTCGACGCTCCAGTGAGACGCCCCAATAAGCGGACCCCGAAACGTGCAATTCGCGTCCAAGACGTACCAGGCTGATGACATCTCGGCCGTTCAGGAACTCTACCATTCCAACGGCTGGACCGACGGCCTGCCCATTGTGCCGCCGACCCAGGACGCCGTCGAAGCCTGCCTGGAATGGGCGATGATGCCACCGGACCAGCTTCTGGGGATCGAACCCGTCCGGGCCCAGGCGATCACCGCCGAGAAACTTGCCATCAACGCGGTAATGGCCGGCTGCTTGCCGATGCACTTTCCCGTCGTCGCCACCGCCTTCATGGCGATGCTCGACGAAAAATTCCTCCTGCATGGAGCCACTGCCAGCACCGGCGGCTGCGCCGTCTTCGTCGTCCTGAATGGCCCAATCCGTCTCGAACTCGGCGCCACCGGCAGCTTCAACGCACTGGGCAACTCCGACCGTGCAACGGCGGTGATCGGCCGAGCCCTGCGGCTGGCGCTGATCAACATCCTGGATGTGCGGCCCGGCGCGATCGACCGGTCCACGCTGGGTCACCCCGGCAAGTTCACCTTCTGCGTCGCCGAGGATGAGGAAGACTCGACCTGGCTGTCGCTCGCCGAACAACGCGGCATGCCGAAGGAAGTCTCCGCCGTGACGGTCATGGCCGCCGGCTCCCCCCGCCAGATCATGAACGAGTGGACGACCCAACCCGAGGAAATCCTGGAAACGTTCGCCGCCGAGATGCGCGCAAATCTGCGGCACTATTCGCTGCACGCCGGCAATTACGCTCTGATCATTCCAAAACAGCTACGCGACCACATCCAGGCCGCTGGCTGGAGCAAGACGGACATCGCGGCGTTCATCTACGAACGCGCAAGAATTCCCCGCCGCGAGTGGGCCGATGTCGGAAAGGGTGCGGTGGTGCGTGATCGCGGCGATAGCATCTATCCCGCCCTGGAATCCCCCGAACATCTGTTGGTCGTCGCCGCCGGCGGCCCGGCAGGCGGCTTCGGCGCGATCATTCCCCCATGGCTCGGCCACAAAAGCCAGGCAGTGACGATGGCGATCGGCGCCTGTGTTGACTGTGAGCCGCCCAAGGGCTGAAATTGGCCGCGGGAGGGAAGAGCGCCGCCATGGCTTTCCAGGTTCTTGATCCGACGAATGAATCCGCACCGCCCCTTGGGCAGCTTGCGCCACGGCCGCTATCCCTGCGCGGCAAGACCGTCGGCTTCATTTCCAACGGCAAGGAAGGAACGAAGGGTTTCTTCGCCCACCTCGACCGGATGCTGCGCGACGAATTCGGCGTCGCCAACGTCGTCAGCCGGACAAAATCGAACTACAGCGCCCCGGCCGACGGCTATATCGTGGGAGAAATCGCCAACTGGGACGCGATCGTCACCGGGATCGGCGACTGAGGCAGTTGTTCGTCGTGCAGTCTGCATGACTCCATTGTCGGCGAACGCCTTGGTGTCCCCGCCGTCGCGGTGATGACCACTCGCTTTGTCAGCGCCGCCGAGTTGATGAGCCGAGTGCTGGGGATGCCCGGATACGAATTCGCGGTGATCGGACATCCGGTCAGCAGCGCGACAGATGACGGGTTGGCCGAAATGGCGCGGGCGACGGTCGAGCAGATGCGGCGATTATTGGCACTGGGATAGCAACCCGCACCGGCATCGCGTGTTTCTGCCCCAACCAGGAGGGCTGACATGGCGCGCGTCGTTGGCATTGATCACCTGTCGATCCGGGTGAGCAATTACGAAAAATCCAAGCAGTTCTACAGCCGTCTGTTCGCCTTCCTCGGCTTCAAGGTCGAGGCCGAGTATCCGAACACGACCGGATGGACCAACGGCCACACGCTGTTCTGGATCGCCCAGGCCGATCCTTCGCCCCGAAAACAGCGGCACCACATCGGCGACGTGGGCTTCCATCATTACGCCTTCCGGCTGCGCAGCCGAAAAGACGTGGACGAACTGGACGCATTCCTGCGGGACGACCTTAAAGCCACGATCGTCGATCCGGCAGGGGAATATTACGACGACTACTACGCGGTTTTCTTCCTGGACCCCGACGGTCTGAAGCTGGAGGGCATGAAGTGGGGAGAAAACCAGCCGAAGGCCGGCCGAACGTGACTAGCTGACGACCTTCAACCCACCACGGAATTGCCTGGCCAGTTCACGATACACCACCGCATTCCGATCGAACCGGCTGCGTTCCTCGGCGTCCATCACCCGCCGCAGTTTGGCCGGCGAACCGGTCCACATCTCGTTCGGACCGATCACCTTGCCGGGGGTCAGCAGCCCCCCGGCGGCGAGCATACCGCCTTCTTCGATCACCGCCCCATCCAGCACCGTCGCGCTGATGCCCACGAACGCTCGATTTTTCAACGTACAGGCGTGGATCACCGCATTATGGCCGACCGTCACGTCATCCCCGATGAACGTCGAGAACGCCCCCGAGTCGACATGGATCACCGTGCCGTCCTGGATGTTCGTCCGCGCGCCGATGCGGATGGCGTTCATATCGCCACGGACCAGGCAGTGGAACCAGATCCCTGTCTCCGACCCGATCACCACATCGCCAATGACCGCCGCCGTCGGGGCGATAAACGCATCATCCGCGATCGTCGGCATCACACCATCCAGTGAGAAGACGCTCCCGTAACGTTCAGGCATCCGCCAACTCACGAGCGCCCACGCCGCTACGCAAACCCAACATCAACGCGATGTTCTGCACAGCCGCGCCCGAGGCACCCTTGCCCAAATTGTCCAACTGCGCGACCAGCACCGCCTGCCGGTGTTTCTCGTTGGCATGCACCCTCAGTTCCAGGCGGTCGGTGTCGTTCAGCGCCTCCGGCTCCAGCTTCCCGTCGGCCGGAACATCCACCACCCGCACCAGGTCGCAGCCCGCATAGCGAGCCTTCAGGACGTCCAGCAGATCCGCGCCCGTGGGCCTGCCGGGCAGCGTGTCCAGATGCAGCGGAACCGAGACCAGCATGCCCTTCAGATAATGCCCGACAGACGGCACGAAGATCGGCCGGCGCGTCAGGCCGCCGTACGATTCAATCTCCGGAACATGCTTGTGCTCCAGCCCCAGGCCATACAGTTCGAGCGCCGGTCCATGGGTCGTCTCGTGCGCCTCGATCATCGCCTTGCCGCCGCCGGAATAGCCGGACACGGCGTTGATCGTGATCGGATAATCGGCGGGGATCAGCCCCGCATCGACCAGCGGGCGGATCAAGCCGATTCCACCGGTCGGGTAGCAGCCCGGATTGGCCACATGCTGGGCGGACGCGATCCGTTCAGCCTGCCCGGGCAGCATCTCGGCGAAGCCATAGACCCAGCCGGGCGCCACCCGATGAGCCGTGCTGGCATCCAGCACTTTCGGCGCCGCATTGCCCAGCGACGCAGCCATGGCGACGGATTCGCGGGCCGCGTTATCCGGCAGGCACAGGACGATCAGGTCCACCTCCGCCATGATGTCGCGCCTTGCAGCCGGATCGCGGCGACGGTCAGACGGCAGGCTTTTCAGCGTGACCTGGGGCATCGTGCCCAGGCGCTCGCGGATGCCCAGGCCTGTAGTGCCGGACTCGCCGTCGATAAACACCGTTGTCATGCGTCGCAATCTCCTTTCCCGGGCGGAAAACTCGCGGTATGGCGGCGGAAAAGCAAGAGACCTTTGTGCGGGGCAGGTCTGTTGCGCTTGACAGCGGAGACCCAGCCCCCTACCTAGCGCGCCTTCGAATATCCCAGGGTAAGTAGCGCGCGTCATGAGAGTCCGTAACAGCCTGCGTTCCGCCAAGGTCCGCGACAAGAACTGCCGCGTCGTGCGTCGCCGCGGGCGCGTTTATGTGATCAACAAGAAGAACCCGCGCATGAAGTGCCGGCAGGGCTGACCAGTCCGCCGCGGCCGGCGACTGTCTCGTCCGGCCCTTCACACACCGCACTCGGTCGCGAGACCATTCTCGTCTACCGTGACCGCCTGATCCCCCGCTCGGAATTGCATTTCCTGCGGCGGCTCTACGTCGGATTCGAACGCCTCAACCCGCTCTGGGTCGGGCGGTCCCGCGATGACGGCTTGGCCGATCTGGGCGCTCCGGCGCTCTTCCTCGGCCGCGAGGGGCCATTCGGCCGGATCGACCGGGAACTATTCAAGCATTTCGGCGTCCTCCCGGCCGTCCCCGACCTGCGATCGGCCCACCCGAAACTCGTCCACGCCCATTTCGGTCGGGGCGGCGCGCTGGCCCTGCCGATGGCCCGAGCCCTGAAGATACCGCTGGTCGTCAGCTTCTACGGTGCCGACGCGACCAAGGACAAACAATACCAGGGCTTCCCCCCGACCATCTTCAAACGCCGCCTGCCCGCGTTGTGGAAGCAGGCCGCGCTGTTCTTCTGCGTCTCCGGCTTCATCAAGGAGCAGTTGCTTGCCCGCGGCTTCCCTGCGGAAAAGCTTCTGGTCCAGCACTCCGGCGTCAACATCGATCCGGAATACGGCCTCGATGGCGCGGCTAACGGCGGGTACGTCATGTTCGCCGGCCGCTTCGTCGAGAAAAAAGGCGTCCCCTCGCTCATCGAGGCCATGCGCCGCCTGCAGGACGAAGGCCGCGAACGCCGTCTGGTTCTGGTGGGCGAGGGCCCCATGGAAGACGAACTCCGGCGAGCGGCGGCATCCCTGCGGCAGGTCGAATTCCGGGGTTGGATGCCTAACGACGAACTACGCCGTTGGATGCGCGGCGCCCTGGCCCTGTGCGTCCCCAGCCAGCGCGCGTCGGATGGCGACGCGGAAGGATTACCGACCGTGGTCATCGAAGCAATGGCCGCCGGAACCCCGGTCATAGGCTCCCGCCACGCCGGGATCGGCGAAGCCGTCGAGGACGGCCAAACCGGTTTCCTGATCCCCGAACAAGATCCCGAAGCACTGGCGGCCGCCCTGCGGCGCCTGACCGATCAGCCGGAATTACGCCGCCAACTGGGTGAAAACGCCCGCCGGGCCGCCGTCGCAAATTTCGAAATGGTCGCCCAGTCGCGCCGCCTGGAAGAACGGCTCCTCACCGTCATGGCCACAACCAATCAGGGCTGACCCCGCGCGTCCGATGACCGGGGCAGGGCTTCCACCGCCTTCTTCGCCCACTCGATCGTGCGCTCCAGCCCGGTCTCGAACGACGTGTTCGGCACCCATCCCAAACTCCGTGCCGCCCGATCGATGGCGACCACGGAAACCGGAACATCCAGCGGTCGGCCTGGCTTCCATTCCAGTCTCAGCGCCTTGCCCATCTGCCGTTCGATCGCCGAGATGATCTCGCGCAGGCTCCGCCCCCGGCCGCCGCCGATATTGAACACCCGTTCGCTGCCCTGATCGAAGGCCGCCGCCACCAGCGCGTCCACCACATCCTCGACAAAGACGAAATCCCGCACAACCGTCCCGTCGCCCCAGATTTCCACCGGCTCATCCCGCAGCGCCCGGCCGACCAAGGCGGCGATGACCCCCTGGTTTTTCAACGCGACCTGGAACGGTCCGAATGGATTGGTGATGCGCAGCACGCGGAAATCGAGCCCATGCAGATGCTCGAACAGCGCCAGGTATTTCTCGATCGCCAGCTTGCTGATGCCATACGCGCAGATCGGGTCCGTCGGCGCGGTTTCCGGCGTGGGGATCTCCCGCGCCCTGCCATAAACCGTGCCGCCCGAGGATGCGAACACCACTCGCTTCACCCCCGACCGACGGCAATGATCCAGCAAACCGAGTGTGGGAACGACGTTGTTCTGCACATCAGCCGCCATATCGAGATCGGCCGCCTGCGGCATCGTCGCATGCACCAGGTGGAACACCACATCGCACGACTCGACCGCCGCCCCGACCGCGGCCGCATCAGCAAAATCCCCCCGACGCCATTCCACACCAGGAAGCGCGTCCGGAAACAGCCGCCGCCGCCCGAACGCGCACACGCGATACCCGGACGCGGCCAGCCGCCGGCAAAGGTTCGTGCCAATAAACCCGCCGCCGCCAAATACGACGCAGGAGGGCTGTTGAGCGGCCATCGGGCCCTCCAGATGAAAGCGCCGAAGATGGTCCGGCGTGTCGGACGATGCAAGGGGACCAATCGTTCCGCCCGATCGTCACCTTCATGGCTTGCATCCGGTTTCCGGGCGTGTGACAGGTCCGCTCCATGTTGAAAAAAATACTGGGAAGCGTTCTGCTGGCCGGACTGCTTTTTGCGTCCGCTGCGCAGGCAAATGAACCGCTTACGCTCGGGCTGCTGCACACATTGTCGCCGGCGCCATTCTACATCGCCCAGGAACGCGGCTACTTCAAGGACGAGGGGATCGACCTTACCTTCCGCTACTTCCAGGCAGCCCAGCCGATCGCCGCGGCCGCGGTGGCCGGCGATATCGATGTCGGTGTGACCGCGCTGACCGGCGGCTTCTTCAACCTGGCGGAGAAAGGCACGCTGAAGGTCATCGGCGGCGCGATGCACGAGGAAAAAGGTTACGAGGGCTCCGCCATCCTGGTCTCCAACAAGGCATACGATGCCGGCCTGACCAGTATCGATAAGCTGCCGAACCACAGCTTCGCAATCACCCAATACGGATCGTCGTTCCACTACATCATGGGACGTATCGCCGAGGACCACGGCTTCGACCTCAAGTCGATCACCCTGCGGCCGGTGCAGCAGATCGCCAACATGGTGGCCGCGGTGACGTCGGACCAGGTAGACGCCACGATCGCCATCGCCTCGGTCGCCAAGCCACTGGCGGCATCAGGGCAGGTTCATATCCTGGGCTGGGTCGGCAACATGGTGCCCTACCAGCTCACCGCCGTGCTCACGACCCCGGCGATGATCGCCAATAAGCCAGAACTGCTGCGCCACTTCGCCGCCGCATATCAGCGCGGTGTCGCCGATTATCGGGAGGCGTTCCTCCGCCACGACGCCGCTGGACATCCCGTGGTGGACGCGAAAACCGACGCCGCCATCGCGCTGCTGACCAAATACGTCTTCACCGGCGACCCCAACGCTCGGCAGAAAATCCTGAATGGCGTCGGCTATTACGATGCGGGCGGCGCGCTGGACGCCAAGGACGTGGAAAACCAGGTGCGCTGGTTCAAGGCGCAAGGGCTGGTGAAGGGCGACATGGACCCGGCCGCGATGCTCGACACCCACTTCCTGCCGACGCGATGACCGACGGCCTGCGCCTCACGGTCGACGGCGTCGGCCACGCCTACGGCGGACTGCAAGTGCTGCGCGGCATTTCGCTGACCGCCGAACCAGGCCAGGTCATGGTGCTGGTCGGCCCCTCCGGCTGCGGCAAATCCACGCTGCTCGGCATCATGGGCGGCATGCTGGCCCCCTCCGAGGGCATGGTCCGCTGCGCCGGCGACGTCCCGGCGGACTGCCTGAACCCACTGACCTACGTGTTCCAGGACTTCTCCCTGCTGCCCTGGCGCACCGTCGCCGGCAACGTGGCGCTGGTGCTGGAGGACCGCCTGACCCGAACCGACTGTTCGGCTCGGGTGGCGGAGGTATTGGCACTGACCGGTCTGACGGACTTCGCCAAAGCCTGGCCCAGGCAGTTGTCAGGCGGCATGCGGCAGCGCGTTGGGATCGCACGCGCCCTGGCGGTGCATCCCGCCTGCCTGCTGCTGGACGAGCCACTGTCCGCCCTTGACGCGCAAACCCGCGACCTGCTGCTGGACGAATTCTCCACGCTGATCACCCAGGCCGGCACGACGACAATCTATGTCACCCACAATCTCGCCGAGGCCGTAAGGCTGGGCCACCAGATCGTCGTCCTCTCCCGCCGCCCCGGCGAGGTCCGCGACATACTACGCGTCGACCGGCCGCTGGCGGAACGAACCGCTGCCGATCCGGACCTCGTGGCGCTGGAACAACGCCTGTGGCGCATGATCCGCGACGATGCCGCGGTGGCGGAGCGGGAGCGTATCGATGTCGAGGCTTGATGGCCCGGTGCCCTTCCGAGGCGGCGGCTTCGCCCCCCGCGACAGGGCATGGGCAGCGGTAGCGACTCTGGTCGGGATCGTTCTGCTGTGGCAGGCAGGCGCCTCCGCCGGTCTGATCCCGACACTGTTCCTGCCCGCCCCGATTTCCATTGCCCGTGCCTTATGGTCTCTGACCGTCAGTGGAGAACTGTGGAAGAACCTGTCGGTATCGCTGATGCGCCTGGCGGTGGGCTGGATCCTCGGCACCGTCTTCGGCATCGCCCTGGGATTGGCCGTGGGCCTGTGGTCGGTGATGCGCTCGCCCGGCATGGCGATCGTGTCGGCACTGTTTCCGATCCCGAAGATCGCACTGGTGCCGCTGTTCATCATCTGGTTTGGCATCGGCGAGGGCTCCAAGCTCGCCACACTGGCATTCGGCGTCTTCTTCCCGACGGTGATCGCGACGGCGGGCGGCGTGGACAACGTGCCGCGCGGACTGATCCGGATGGGCCAGAGCTTCGGCCTGTCGCACGCGGCAATCATCCGCAAGATCGTGCTGCCCGCGGCACTGCCGGCGATCCTGAGCGGATTCCGGGTCACCGTCTCGATCGCCATCGTACTGCTGGTTGCGGCGGAAATGATCGGCGCGGAGCGTGGGATCGGCGCGTTCGTGCTATCCGCCGGGAACCTCTACGACACCGACAACCTTTTGGCCGGTATCGTCGTCCTGTCGGTCCTCGGGCTGGTGGTGTCCTGGATGATCGGCCGGCTGGAGCGGATTTTCCTGAAGTGGCGGGCGTGACGTCACCCTTTCCGGACGTTCCACATCGCCGTGATCGGCGCCGCAACGAATCCGGAAACTTCCCGGCGATGGGCATAGGGAATAAAATACTGCCCGAGCGGAATGAATGGCGGCTCTTGCAGGGCGAGAACCTGGATTTGCGCGGCGATCGACTGCTGCGCCGGCAGATCGGCCGCGTCGAACCAGGCATCGCGCAGCGCCTCGATCTTCGGGTTTGGCTTAACCGCCGACAGCGGAACGTTGCTGCCCGGATTCGATGGCCACAGCCCAGCCCAACCCACACCATAACAACCCCACCCCGCGCGGACCGCGGGATCGGTGCTGCGGGCGCGCGACGACAAAGTCCCCCAGTCCATCGCCTGATAATCGACGTTAAGACCGAGTTGCTGGAACAACGCGCGCGCCACCTCGTCCATGGCGTGGTATTCCGGAATTTCCGGTGACATCAGAACGATCTTCTCACCCTTATAGCCGGATTCGGCGATCAATCGTTTCGATGCGGCCAAATCCCGCTTGCCGGTCAGGATGTCCATGCCGGCGGTGGAGGCGTACGGCGATCCGGGGGTGAACATGCCCATGCCGGTGCGCGCGGCGCCAGGCATGTCGCCGACGATCGCCTCCATGAAATCCTGCTGATTGATCGCCGGCAGCAGCGCGTGCAGCAGCTTGGTGTTATCGAACGGCGGGGCGGCGTTGTTGACCCACAGGATCGCGAAGAAGCCCATCGGATCGACCTGCGTGACGGCAACGCCGGGGGCGGTCTTGAGGGTCGGCACCAGATCGAGCAGAGGACGCTCGATCCAGTCGATTTCCCCCGTCTGCAGCGCAGCGGCGGCGGTGGCCGGGTCGGGAATGAAGTGCCACTCGACACGATCGAAATGCGCCACCTTGCCGCCGGCCCAACTCGACGGCGCCTCCTGACGGGGAACATAGGCTTCATTGCGCGCATACGCCGCACGGGCGCCGGTCACGAACTCGTCCTTCAGGAACCGGAATGGTCCACTGCCGGTCTGGTCTTCGATCTGTTTCGAAATGTCGGTATTGGCCAGCCGCTCCGGCCGGATGAAACAGGTGGTGGCACCAAGGCCGTACAGCATGTGAGCGTACGGGCGCTTCAGCCGGATCTCGAAACTGCTGTCGTCCAGCGCCTTCATTTCATCCATGCGCGCCGCCATCCGCTGGCCGAATGGATCCCGTTTCGCCCATCGGCCGATCGAAGCGACGCAGTCCGCGGCCCGCACTTTCTCATTGTCATGGAAGCGCAAGCCATCGCGCAAGGTGAAACGCCAGCGTAACCGATCGTCCGAAAGCTCATGCCCGGCCGCCATCTGCGGCTGCGCCGTATAGGTCTGGTCCAATCCAAAAAGCTGGTCGCAGGTCATATAGGCGTGCTCGAGCCCGATAATGGAGATCGACCAGACCGGATCCATGACGATAAGGTTGGAATACGGCACATAGCGCAACGTTCGCGCGGCTGCCTGCGCAGCGGAACGCCTCGCGGGCAGCGCGGCCGCCGCGGTCAAAGCCAGCGCGCCGCGCCGGCCGATCCTATATTTGCCTGTCGGCATCACGTCTCTCCCCGTCGTCCGTTGTTCCGGACTCGCGCGGAGCAAAGCCCATATCCTTCGCTTTGCCAAATGGCGGAAAGAGCCACCAACCCCCTTGCGCCACACCGATCTGTGTGACACAGTCCTCCACATGGCACGTCCCGAGGACATCCCCCAGCCGACACGCGACACAGTGCTGAACCTGCCATGCCCGGCGTTCGACAGCACCCCCTTCGTCTCCGGCCCGCCTTTGTCCGAACGCCGCGTCGCCATTCTCACCAGTGCGGCGCTCATCAAGCGCGGCGACCAGCCATTCCCCTTCGGCTCCGGCGAAGTCCGCTTCATCCCCGCCGCCATTAAGCCGAACGATCTCCTGCTCAGCCACGTCTCCATCAACTTCGACCGAGCCGGCTGGCAGCGCGACATCAACACCGTCTTCCCGATCGACCGCCTGCGAGACCTCGCGGCAACCGGCGAAATCGGGGGCGTCGCCGACACCCACTACACCGTCATGGGCTCCACCGACCCGGCCGCGATGGAAGAAGCCGTCGACCAGATCGCCGGCCAACTGAAGCAGGAACGCATCGACTCCGTCCTGCTCACCCCTGTCTGACCGCTTTGCACGCGCGCCGTGTGCGCGCTGGCCCATAAGCTGGAAGAACGCGGTTTCTCGACGGTCGTCATCGCCTCCGTCCGCGTGCAAGCCGAAAAAACCCGTCCCCCCCGCGCCCTCTGGACCTCCGCCATGCTCGGTCGTCCTGTCGGCGAGCCAAACGATCCGCCATTCCAACTGCGCACCATCCGCGCAGCCCTGGCGTTGCTGCTACGAACCGATGGCCCGGTCATCCTCGAAGACTTCCCCGATGACCCCCCCGGCTGGCCGGACAACCCCAATTGGGTCGCCCCGACAACAACACAGTCAGATGACTTCAATAACGAACTGACCGCCCTCCTGCCGCGATGGCAGGCAGCCCAAACACGCTTCGGCCGCACCTCGGTGGGATTAGGCTTCCAAGCCCCAAGCGCATGGCCAGCCTTCGCCGACGCCGTCCTGGCCGGTTCTCTGCCAACAATACCCCAGCTCCCCACAACAGCCTTGGCCGTCCGGTTTATGTGCGACGACATCAAGGCGCTGTACGGAGAAGCCGCCCAGGCCACTGGCCCAGCCCCCTCGGCAAACCAGGTCGACACGTGGTTCTGGCGCCAAACCGCCGCGGGTGCACTGCTGCGAAATCTACGCCAAACCGCCATGGCCAGCGAAAACAACGCCCTCAAGACCGTAGGCGGACGCTTCTTCGTGCCAACGCCCTGGATCGTGTAGCAAACCTACACGTCCAGGTTCGCCACCTTCAGCGCATTTCCCACGATAAAGTCTCGCCGAGGCTCCACGACGTCGCCCATCAACGTGCTGAATACCTGGGCGGCGTCTTCCGAATCCCCGACCTTCACCTGCAGCAGCGTGCGGATCGACGGATCGAGCGTCGTCTGCCACAGCTGGTCAGGGTTCATCTCGCCCAACCCTTTGAACCGCTGCACCGACAGTCCACGCCGCCCATGCGCGATGATCCGG
The DNA here is from genome assembly GCA_036272115.1 of Rhodopila sp. Taxonomy (GTDB): domain Bacteria; phylum Pseudomonadota; class Alphaproteobacteria; order Acetobacterales; family Acetobacteraceae; genus Rhodopila. Next base: position 13,006 of record DATAZJ010000643.1, read on the forward strand.
TCATACGCGGTCGCCGGCCCCGCCACTGAAGGCTCCTGCGAATCCAGCTTCAGCTTCGCGGGCACACTGAAACGCTGCGCCAATGCCGTTGCCCGCTCCGCCAGCCACCTGGCCTCCGCACTGCGCAAGGCCGACGGCTCCAGCGCATACCGTTCGGCCACGCCTCGCACGGTGCGGGACAGCGTCAACCCATGATCGGCGCTGGCCACCCAACCACGTTCGGTCGGCAGCGACACCTCGTTCAACCGCTTCACAAAATCCGGTGCGGCAGATGTCGCACGCTCGGCGTCAGACGTCAGCACGCCGGCGATCGCCGCCTGTTCCAGCAGCGCCACCGGAATGACCGAGGAAAGCCGCTTCAGATTGTGTGACGCCTCCCGCAGCAAGGTCACCTCGCGCCGCAGATCCTCTTTTTCATGCACATCGCCGTTGGCATAGGTCAAACGAGCATCCGCCAGCGCCTTGTCCAACAGGAACGACTCCAGCGCCCCATCGTCCTTCAAGTAGCGCTCGTCGTTCCCTCGCTTGGCGCGGTACAACGGCGGCTGCGCGATATACAAATGCCCGCGCTCCACGAGTTCGCGCATCTGCCGGAAGAAAAACGTCAGCAGAAGCGTCCGGATATGCGATCCGTCCACATCAGCGTCCGTCATGATGACGATCCGGTGATAGCGCAACTTGCCCGCATCGAACCCGCCTTGCTCGACCGCCCCCGGCCCGATCCCGGTGCCCAGCGCGGTGATCAGCGTGCCGATTTCCTGCGAACCCAGCATGCGGTCGAACCGAGCCCGCTCCACGTTCAGGATCTTGCCCTTCAGCGGCAGAATCGCCTGGAATTTCCGGTCGCGGCCCTGTTTGGCCGACCCGCCGGCGCTGTCACCCTCGACGATGAAGATTTCGCACTTGGCCGGATCGCGCTCCTGGCAGTCGGCCAGTTTTCCGGGCAGCGTCGACACGTCCAGCACGCCTTTGCGCCGGGTCAATTCCCGAGCCTTCCTGGCAGCCTCACGCGCCGCCGCGGCGTCCATCACCTTTTGGATGATGCCCTTGGCCTCTTTCGGATGTGTCTCGAACCAATGCGAGACAGCATCGGCGACCGCCGCCTGCACCACCGGCTGCACCTCGGACGACACCAGCTTGTCCTTGGTCTGCGAGGAGAATTTCGGATCCGGCACCTTCACCGACAGCACCGCGGTCATACCCTCGCGCATGTCCTCGCCGACAAGTTCGAGCGACTCCTTTTTCCCCATGCTCTGAGCGTATTTCGTCACCACACGGGTCAGCGCCTGGCGGAAACCGGCCAGATGGGACCCGCCATCACGCTGCGGGATATTGTTGGTGAAGCACAGCATCGTCTCATGGAAACTGTCGTTCCACGACAACGCGAATTCCGCGCGGATGCCCTGCGCGTCATCGGTGGTCCGCAAATTGATCGGCGGCGTGAACACCGGGTTCTTCGAGCGGTCCAGCCATTCGACGAACGCCACCAGCCCGCCATCATAGCGCATGACGCTTTCCACAGCCGGCGTGTGCCGCTCATCACGCAGCACGATCGTCATGCCCGAATTCAGGAACGCCAGCTCCCGCACCCGCCGCTCCAGCACGGTGTAGTCGAATTCGGTCTTGGTGAACGTGCTGGGGCTGGGCTTGAAGGTCACTTCCGTGCCGGTGGGACGATCGGACGGGCCGACAATCTCCAGCGGTCCGTCAGCCTCACCATGCTGGAACCGGATCCGGTGCTCCTGGCCGAGGCGCCAGATCTTCACTTCCATCCACTCGGACAGCGCATTCACCACCGCCGCGCCGACGCCGTGCAGACCACCGGATACCTTGTAGGAATTCTGGTTGAATTTCCCACCGGCATGCAGGCGCGTCAGCACGACCTCGGTCGCCGAGATGCCTTCCTCCTGATGGATGTCGGTCGGAATGCCACGCCCGTCATCCCGCACGGTGACGCTGCCGTCGCCGTTGAGCGTCAGTTCGACGTGCGACGCGAAGCCCGCCTGGACCTCATCCACCGCGTTGTCGATGATCTCGAACGCCATGTGGTGCAGGCCGGAGCCGTCGTCGGTATCCCCGATATACATGCCGGGTCGGCGGCGCACGGCATCGAGGCCCTTGAGGACCGAGATCGAGGCGGCGTCATACGCTTCGGGGTCAGAATCGGGGGGCGGCGCGGCGTTGTCAGACATGCCGGGGAACGACTCCATACGATGGGATTGATACTCTAGATATATAGCAGCTACAGGGCCGTTGGGACAGGGGCTGCGTCGGATTCCGAACGAAGAAAACGACGATCCGGCAGCAGCCCGCCGCCGCCCGTGGCAAATGCCTCGGCTTGCTCGGCCAGAGGCAGGAACGTATCGGCATCCGTGCCTGTGACGATGGTTTGCGCCTGCAGCGATGACAGAACGGTCCATAGCGCGGCGCGTCTGTCCGCGTCCAGGTGCACGGCCGGTTCGTCCAGCAGCAGCAGCGGCGCGAAACCGCGCGCCCGGGCGATCAGCCCGGCATGCGCCAGGATGACCCCGATCAACAGGGCCTTCTGCTGGCCGGTGCTGGCCAACGCGGCCGGTGTGCCGCTGCTGACGTCGGTCAGCCGCATATCGGTCCGGTGTGCCCCCAGCGCGCTCGTGCCGGCCGCCGCGTCGCGAACGCGGTTGGCCTCCAGGCCGGCGCGCAACCAATCCTCCACCACCAGCGCCGGATGGCTCTCCAGGCGTTCGGCGATCGGGCAGGCCAGGCCGATTCGCGCCGGCGGAAACACCCCGGCCTCCGCCTCGATCTGGCCATTCAACAGAGTCACCAGACTCAGCCGGGCGGCCGAAGCGGCGACGGCGTGCCGGGCTATGGATTCCTCCAGCCCCGCCAGCCAGGAACGATCCTGACGGCCTTCCGCCAGCAACCGGTTGCGGCTGCCCACAGCCGTGTCATGCGAGGCCATCTCCCGGGCATGGCCAGGCTCCAGCGCCCAGACCAGGCGATCGAGAAAGCGCCGCCGCCCCGACAGGCCTTCCTGAAACAGCCGGTCCATCTGCGGAGTCAGCCAGACCGCGGCGATCAGCCGGCCGATATCAGCCTGGCTGCGCGGCGCGACCCCGTCCAGACGGAACACCCGGCGATCGGATTCGGGCTCGCAGCCCGTGCCGATGCTGGTCTCACCATCGCTCGTGTGAAGCCGCGCATTGACCGCCCAGCCGCCCGAACCGCCCTGACGCGGCAGATCGGCATTGCGCGCACCGCGCAGGCCGCGCCCAGGCACCAGCAACGACAATGCCTCCAGCAGATTGGTCTTTCCGCTGCCGTTCGGCCCATACAGCACGCCGATCCGTGCCGCCGGGCGCCAGGTCAGCGCCGGGTAGTTGCGGAAATCGGTCAGGGTGAGGCGATTGAGGCGAAGCATCCCGCCAAGATGGCGATATCCCGCCCCGACGTGAAGCCACGGACCTCTGACGGCGGCGCGTCAGCCCTGATCAGCCTTCAGCACTTCCCCGGCCAGATACAAACTGCCACAGATCAGCACGCGGGCCGGTGCGCCGGTGCGAGGGATGGCCTGCAAGGCATCCACCACCCGGGGACCGGGACGAGCCACGCCGCCGGATGCGGCAACAATCGCCTCCACGGGCAGGGCTGAATGCTGATCCGGTTCCCGCACCGCCCAGACAGTGCTCACCATGGGCAGCAGCGGGCGGAGGAATTCGGCCGAATCCTTCGCCACCTTCATCCCGACGATCAAATGCGCCGGCCGGTCGGACCAGCCCTGCAAATGGTCCGCCAGGACGACTCCGGCGCCCGGATTATGTCCGCCGTCCAGCCAAAGTTCCCAATCCGGCGGCAACAGCCCGGCAAGACGCCCATGCAGGCGTTGCAGCCGGGCCGGCCATTCCGCTCTGGACAGGCCGGCGGGATCGTGCCGCAGGGTGGTGGCACGCAACGCGGTCATGGCGATGCCGGCATTGTCCTGCTGGAACAATCCGGGCAGCGACGGCGTCGGCGCATCAACGGTTCCCGCGGCATCGGAATAACGAAAGCCCGTCGCGGTCGGCAGAATATCCCATTCCCGGCCCCGCAGCCTGACCGGAACACCCAGCGCAGCGGCGTGACTGAGCAGCACGCGACGCACGTCGTCAGGCTGTGCCCCGATGGCGACCGGGACCCCGGCTTTCATGATCCCCGCCTTTTCCTTGGCGATGATTTCGACCGTCGGCCCCAACAATTCGCGGTGGTCGAGGGAAATCGACGTGATCGCGCAGGCGGACGGCGGGTCGATGACGTTGGTGGCATCGCCCCTCCCGCCGAGTCCGACCTCAAGGACGCATAGATCGGCCGGCGTCTCGGCAAACAGGTCGAAGGCCGTGGCAGTAATGACCTCGAACACGGTGATTGGGGCATTATCGTTGACCCGCTCGATATGCTCCATTGCGGTGATCAGCCGGTCGTCCGTCACCAGCGCGCCGGCGACGCGGATACGTTCGTTGAAACGCACGAGATGCGGCGATGTATAGACATGCACGCGCAGGCCGGCTGCCTCCGCCATCGCGCGGATGAATGCGCAGGTGCTGCCTTTGCCGTTGGTGCCCGCGACGTGGATGATTCTGGGCAGGCGCCGTTCGGGGTGGTCCAGCCGGCCGAGCAGGACACGCAACCGGTCCAGGCTGAGGTCGATCAGCCTGGGATGCAGGCGCTCAAGCCGAGCGGCGATTTTTTCGACGACGTCGTTCACGCGGCTGCCTGATGGTCCTTATACGTCAGAAGCCCGATGATCCGGGCGAGCGTCACGTGCATCTCGGTGCGCTTGACCACCATGTCGATGATGCCGTGCTCCAGCAGATATTCGGCGCGCTGAAATCCCTCGGGGAGTTTCTCGCGAACCGTCTGCTCGATCACCCGCGCGCCCGCGAAGCCGATCAGGGCACCGGGTTCGGCGATCTGGATGTCCCCCAGCATGGCGAAGCTGGCGGTGACGCCGCCGGTCGTGGGATCGGTCAGAACAACGATGAACGGCAGCCCGGCATCCTTGACCAGCCGCGTGGCGATCACCGTGCGCGGCATCTGCATCAGGCTGATCGCACCTTCCTGCATGCGGGCGCCACCGGACGCGGTGAAGACGATCAGCGGCGATTGCTGCAACACCGAAAGCCGGGCAGCGGCGACGATCGCGTCCCCCACCGCCGCTCCCATGGATCCGCCGATGAACTCGAACTCCATCACCGCGGCGACGGCTTTAAGGCCGCCGATGGTCCCGTGGGCGACGGTGATGGCGTCGTCGGTGTGGCTCTTCTCGCGGGCTTCCTTCAGGCGGTCGGCATAGCGCTTGGTATCGCGGAAGCGCAGCGGATCGGCGACAGGCTTGGGCAGTTCGATGCGGGTGTAGGCGTTCTCGTCGAAGGTCCAGTCCAGCCGTTCGGTGGTCGTGGCGCGCATGTGGTGGCCGCAATGCGTACACACCTTGCGATTGGCCGCCAAATCACGGTGAAAGATCATCTGCTGGCACGCGGGGCATTGGTGCCACAGATTATCCGGCACCGATGATCGGGCGAACAGGGTGCGGATCTTCGGTCGGACGTATTCGGTGAGCCAGCTCATGTGCTGTGGATAGCGGTGCGGGGGGGCTTGAGCAAGCCGGCGCCGTCCGCATGTGCGGCCCGCGCTGGTCGGCGATTACGCCTCCGGCGCCGCCTGGATATCCACCATCAGCTCATTTCCCAATGTTTCCAGGCCCGTTCGCATGCCATCCACTGCCGCCGTGTCAGGCGCACGCACCAGTGCGGTGACCCGGAACAGGCGCTCGCCGCTGAACGATCCGCTGGACACGCCGGTGGTCAGTTCCTCGATATTCACCCCACTGTCGGCCAAAACCCGCGTCACATCCCGCACGATCCCCGGACGATCGTTCCCCACGACCTCCAATGCCAGACGGTGCGCCACAACCGGACCCACCGGTTCGCTCGACCCGCTTTGAACGACGATCCGCAGCCCCTGGTTCTCCAGCGCCCGCAAGTCGTCCAGCAGCGACTCCGGCGCCTCCACCAGCACGATGCCGGCGAACTGGCCGGCCAGCCTGGCCATGCGGCTTTCCAGCCAACTGCCACCACATGCCGCCACCGCCTCGGACAGCGCGCGCACCAGGCCCGGGCGGTCCGGGCCGACGACAGTCAGGATCAGGGACGCCATGGCCGTTCCTCCATATTATGGTGCCGGCATACCGCCTGCCGCGCCTATCGGCCAGTCCGGGGGAGCCTCGATGCCGCCCGGCGCATTCCTCCCATACGCGAACAGTGTTGCAAACCGTGACGCACCATGGTTTTACCCGCGCCTTGGAGGATGCGTTCCCAATGTCGAACTTTGTTTCCGGCCGTCATTTCCTGCAAACCCCCGGGCCGACCAATCTGCCCGACCGGGTGCTGCGCGCCATGGACCACAACGCGATCAACCACCGAGGTCCGGAATTCGGCGCGCTGGGCCGAGAACTCGTCGCCAAGCTGCGCACGGTGTTCCAGACCAAGGCCGCGACCATCGGGATCTTCCCCGCCTCCGGCACCGGCGCCTGGGAATCGGCCCTGGTCAACACCCTGTCCCCGGGCGACCGTATCCTCATCAGCCGTACCGGCCAGTTCTCCCATTTGTGGGAGCAGATGGCGACCCGCCTCGGCATCGACGTCGTCAGCCTGGAAACCGATTGGCGCCGCGGCGCCGACCCGCTCGCGATCGGCCAGGTCCTCGAACAGGACCGCGAGCACAAGATCAAGGCTGTCTGCGCCGTTCACAGCGAGACCTCGACCAGTTGCATGACCGACATCGCCGCCGTCCGCCAGGCGATGAACCGTGCCAAACATCCGGCCTTGCTGATGGTCGACGCGATTTCCTCGCTGGGCTGCGCCGACTACCGGCACGATGAGTGGTCTGTCGACGTCACGATCGCTGGCTCGCAGAAAGGTCTGATGGTCCCCCCCGGCCTGTCCTTCACCGCGATCAGCGACAAGGCCCTGGCCGCTGCCCGCGCCGGTGGACAGCGCCGCAGCTACTGGGACTGGGAGCCATTGGTCGCCTCCAACAAGACTGGTTTCTTCCCCTACACCCCGGCAATCAACCTGCTCTTCGCGCTGAATGAGGCGCTGGACATGCTGGCCGAGGAAGGCCTGCCCACCGTCTTCGCCCGCCACAACCGCTACGCCCAGGCAACCCGTCTGGCCGCCGCCGCCTGGGGGCTGGAACTGCAATGTGCCGACCCCGCCGCCTACGCGCCCGGGGTGACCGCCATCCGCACGCCGGACGGCCACAGCGCCGACAATCTTCGGAATATCATCCTCGAAAAGTTCAACATGAGCCTTGGCAACGGCCTGGGCCGCATCGAGGACCGCGTCTTCCGTATCGGTCACATGGGCGATCTGGGCGTGCTGTCTTTCACCGGGACGCTGACCGGCGTCGAGATGGGTCTGCGCGCGGCCGGCATCCCGCATAAGGAAGGCGGGGTGCAGGCGGCGATGAACTATCTCGCCAGCGCCAACGCCTGATCGATCCCAACGCCTGATCGATCCCAACGCCTGATCGATCTGGGCCGCCCCGACGCGTGGGCGGCCCGTCAGTCGTTCAGGCCAGTGCTTTCCGACGCGACCGGGCGTTCCACGAACCCCGCACCCGCCTTCATGCCCATCAGCCCCGACACCGGCTCATGCGAAAGAGCCGCGATTTCCTCAGGCTGCTCGGGCGCTTCAACCTGACCTGATCGGGCTCGCATCAGCTTTCGCGCCATCGCATACAGAAAGCCCCCGGCGCCCGCCGGCATCAGGAACATCACCGCGATCAGGATTATGCCGTAAACAGCGCCCGGCGCCGCCTTGGACACCAGATCCGACAGGTTCGGCACGAATTCGATGAACGCCGCCCCAATCAGCGTGCCGCCGATCGACGACACCCCGCCGACTACCAGCCCCACGAACAGGAAAATGGAGACAAACACGCCAAAACTGTCCGGTGCCACGAACTGCACCGCGATCGCGCCCAACGAACCGGCCAGACCCGTGTACATCGCGCTCAGCGCGAAAGTGCTGGTCTTCACCATCGGCAGGTTGATGCCCATCGCCTCGGCCGCCATCGCATGGTCGCGGATCGCCATCATCGCTCGGCCCACCCGGCCGCGCACGATGTTCCACGCGATGATATACAACACCACGGCGACCCCCACCGTGAACAGATACAGCCACTGATCAGGCGACAGCGGCAGGCCGAACGGCGCCTCCGGCTTGTCGATCACCAGGCCCTGCACGCCGCCGGTCCAGTCCTCGAACAGCTTGTATTTCAGGATCTGCGGCACCGCGACCGCCAGCGCGAACGTCGTCAGCGCCAGATACAACCCCTCCAGCCGCAGTGCCGGCAGGCCGACCAGGAACCCGACCACCGCACAGACCAGTGCCGAAATCGGCAACGTCGCCCAGTACGGCACGTTCCAGGAACTCATCAGGATCGCCGTGGTATAGGCGCCGATCGCATAGAACGCACCGTGCCCCAGCGAGATCTGCCCATTGAAGCCGGTGAGC
>DATAZJ010000644.1:0-6924 GCA_036272115.1 Rhodopila sp.
AATGGGCCGACGACACGATTGCGGCTGCTGCCACGGACTGAAAAGGCCGGCTTGCGCTCTGCCCCCTCCGCCTGCTTCGCTGCATGCGGAGGATTTTCCACATGTCCCAAACTGACCTGATCCAGCAACTGCGCGCCGCCCGGGTTGTTCCGGTGGTGCGGACCGGTTCGGCGGATCATGCCGCGACCGCCGTGGCATGGCTGCGCGAGGCCGGGATCCGCATTTTCGAGATCACCATGACCATCCCCAATGCCGTCGCCCTGATCGGCCGGCTGTCGCGGGATGCCGACCTGCTGATCGGCGCCGGCACAGTCCCGGACGCCACGACAGCCCGGGCTTGCCTGGATGCCGGCGCGCGCTTCCTGGTCGCCCCCTGGGTCGATCCCGAGCTGTCCGAACCTTGCCGCCAGGCAGGCGCCGCCCTCATGCTCGGCGCCCTCACACCGACCGAGGTACGTGCCGCCCTGGCCGCAGGCGCCGACGTGGTCAAGGTGTTTCCCGCGTCCTCGGCCGGTGGGCCTGGCCATATCAAAGCCCTGGCCAGCGTCTTCCCCGGCATCGCGTTCTGTCCCACCGGTGGCGTGGAGCCCGGTAACGTTGCCGCCTATCTGTCCGCCGGGGCCGCGTTCGTCGGCATGGGCGGCGCGCTGGTGGATGAAAAACGCATCGCCGCCGGCGACAAGGACGCGATCCAGGCGGCCGCCCGTGCGGTGCTGCCATGACCGTCGACCTGCTTTGCATGGGCGAGCCGATGCTGGAATTCAACCAGCTTCCGCCCAACCCCGACGGCACCCGGCACTATCTGCAAGGCCACGGTGGTGACACCTCGAACGCCGCCATCGCCGCTGCCCGCCAGGGCGCCAACGTGGGCATGATCACCGCCCTGGGCCAGGACATGCCGGGCGACAGTTTCATGCGCCTGTGGCAGCGTGAGGGTGTCGACACGACAACCGTACAGCGGACCGATCGTAACCAGACCGGCGTGTATTTCGTGACCCATGACCGGGACGGGCATCATTTCCTGCACTACCGGACTGGTTCGGCGGCGGCGATGTACGCACCGTCCGATGTGCCCGAGGCCGCGATCAAGGCGGCCCGCATGCTCTACGTCTCGGGGATCAGCCAGGGGATCTCGACCTCGGCCTGTGACGCGGTGTTCAAGGCGATCGACATAGCGGCACGCAACGGCGTCGCGGTGGCGTACGACACCAATTACCGGCCCAGGCTGTGGCCGCCGGCACGAGCGGCCTCGGTCATGCACGCGGCGATGGCTTACGCGGATTATGCCATGCCGGGGCTGGAGGATGTGCGCACGCTGACCGGCCTGACAGATCCGGACCGGATGCTGGATTTCTATCTCCGGCTGGGCTCCAGGCTGGTGCTGCTCAAGATGGGTGAGGCCGGGTCATACCTGGCCACGGCGGACACGAGGGTCCTGATTCCGGCCCATAAGGTCGAAGCGGTCGACGCGACCGGGGCAGGGGACACATTTTGCGGATCGTTCATGGCACGGTTGCTTGGTGGCGATGATCCAAGGGCCGCCGCACGCTACGCCAGCGTGGCCGCGGCGCTGAAATGCCTGGGGTATGGCGCGGTCGAGCCGATTCCAACAGCCGCGCAGGTATGGGCTGCCCTGGATGGCGCCCGCCCGGGATGATGCCAGGCCCTATCTCACAGCATGCGGCTGCTGAGGGAAACGGCGACAAGCATCACGGCCAGCATCAGAAAGGCCGTCGGCAGATTCGTTAGATGCGCGATGAAGCCGATGCCGACCGGCCCCGCGAGGATCCCGGCATACCCAAGGGTGGTGATCGCGGGCACCGCGACGTTCTCCCGCATGATGTCCTGCCGCCCGACCGCGGTGAAAAGCACAGGGACAATGTTCGCGCAGCCGGCACCGATCAGGGCGCAGCCCAGCATCGCCATTTGCCAGGACGGCACCGCGGCAACGAGAACAAATCCGGCCGCGGCGACCAGGCCACCGATGAGGACGGTCCTGTCGCGGCCCAGCCGGTCCACGACGCGATCACCGGCGAGCCGGCCGATCGTCATCATCGTGGCGAACGCGGCATAGCCGAAGCCCGCATAGGCGGCGTTCAAGTGGCGGACGGAGGTCAGGAACACCGCACTCCAATCCAGGATCGCGCCTTCCGCCAGGAACAGGACGAAGCACAGCGTGCCGATGAACAGCACAATCCCATGCGGCATCGCGAACACCGGGCCGTCGTTCCTGGCGCCGAAAGGCAGCAGGTGCGCGCCGCCGATGCCGACCGCAACCAGAATACCAAACGACGCGCACAGGCTGGCGAGCAAGGGTGAAGCACCCGCGATCAACAGACCCGCCATTCCCCCGGCGCCCGCGATTCCGCCGAGGCTGAACAGCCCGTGAAAGCCCGACATCATTGAGCGCCCACTGGCTCGCTCCACGATGATAGCCTGAACGTTCATCGCGACATCCAGCGTGCCGATCCCGCCGCCGAATATCATCAACGTCACCACAAGCAAGGCAAACGCCGAAGCAGTCGCGAGAAGGGGCAATGCCGCCGCCACGACGAGGGCTGCGACAATGATGACGCGACGGCAGCCGAATCTGGCGACGAAAGCGCCGGAGAACGGCATTGTTACGATCGACCCGATACCCAGGCACAGGAGAAGCAACCCGAGTGCTCCATCGCTGATGTCCGTGCGGGCCTTGGCGAATGGCACCAGCGCCGCCCACGCGGCGCCGCCGAACCCCGCGATGCAGAACGCCATGCGCGTGGCGTGTTGCGCGGCGACGCCCGGGGTCTGCTGTGACTGGATATCGGGGGCCGCCATTACATGGGTTGTCCGGGCGTGATTGGCGGCGCATCCGTCATGTCGCGTTGGTGAACCCCCACATCACATCCGTGCGGACGGCGAACGGCAAGGCGCCGGCCTCCATGCGACGACCGGGTTCGGCACACCAACCGGTCAGGCCGGTTCGACCACCTTCCGCGCGACGATACGCCGGACCAGTTTGCCCGACGAACGGCTGTCCAGTTGTTCGTCCCAAAGAACGTCCGCCGATCCCAGCCCGTCGAACACCAGTGCCGGATCGAACGCCGCATAAAGCCGCCCATGGTCATCGCGCCGATCGCTGCCCTCGGTGACGCGCCAACTCAGATACAGGATGCCGCCCGGTTCGAGGATGGCAACCAGCCTGCGAACCGACGCCGTGATCACGGCCGAGTCCATGTGCATGATGACCGTCTCGCACAGTACATTCGTAAAGCCACCTTCGGCCACCCCGACCAGTTCGGGCAGCCTCGCCGTCTGGAAGCTGACATCCGGATGCAGCCGCCGCGCCTCGGCGAGCAGCCCTTCGGATGCGTCGTACCCGACCGCGGGAAATCCGTTCGCGTTCAGCCAGGCGGTATCGCGCCCGCTGCCGCAGCCGATATCGGCTGTCGGGCCGGATCGGAAGTAGCGCCCGATCAGAGCGTGCAGGTCGGTCGGCGCCGGTTGTTCTTCCCATTCACGGGCGAACACCGCGGCTTCGCGATCATAGGTGGCGCGCGTTCGTTCATCCATGGTGGCCCCCATCCCTGGCTGTCGGGACTGGCACGACGTCACCATCCGCCCAGCAATGTCGCCCGCACCGTCTGCATGGCGATCACCGCCATTACCGGGATCGCGCCGATGGGTCCATCGCCGGTCAGCCCGTGCGCGACCAACATCAGGTCCCTGGCCTTGACCCGTTGCTTGGCTTCGCTCGCGGCTTGGGACCACAGCGCCATCATCAGGAACCGTTCGGCCCAGTCCGCGCGTCTCGGCGGCAGGATATCGGTCATTACCACCGCGACCATCCCGCTCCGATCGGTGCGTGACAGCTTTGCCAGAGCCTTCTGCACCATCGGTCCATCCTCGAACCAGGAACTGAACACCTCATCCTTCGCCATCCAGTCCAGCCCGCGCGCGAGGCCGTCCTCGATCCCCTGCGGTGAACGATCACCCGGATCCAGGGTTTCGAACAGCCGGTTCGCCTCGGCCTTGATATCCAGCCGATGGTCCCTCCATTCGGTGCCTCCGAGGAGCTCCGCCATCTCCAGCAGCAGCGCCGGCGGTACGTTCTCCTGCTCCACGGCGGTGCCGATGGCATGCTGAACCATCGTATCGACGAACGCCTTGTCGACGCGAACGCTGGATGCCTGCATCTGCGCTTCCCGCAGCAGCTTGTTGATCTTGCCGCGGGTCAGGTCGTGGTCGGCCCAGGTATCCATCACCCCGGCACCCAGGCGGATCAGCAAGCCGCCGAAAAACCCCTTCTTGCCGGGGCAACTGACGGCGAAAAGGCTTTGCGCCCCCGATCCGTCGATCGTCGAGGCATGGAACTCCAGATTGGGAACGGGGTCGGGCCAGGCGCCGGTCTGTACCCCGGCCAGTCGTGCCTTGCGGATCGCGGCGTCGAGCGGCGGCCGGTCGGCGGCCGGCACCCAATTGCGCAGGACGATCGCCCGCCGCAACGTATCCGCTGACATCGTGTCGGGATGCGCGGTCTGCGCCAGCGCGGCGGCGGCACTCTTGCGGACCGAGGCGTCGTCGTCCAGCAGCATCAGCGGCACCGCGTCGCGCAGTGTCTGATGCGGCGACAGCGCGAGTTCTGTGGCCATGAAGCCACGCAGCATCGCCGGCAACATCGCACCGGCGTTTTGCAGCGAGTAAATCACCTCGAACGGCGAGGACACCATCTTAGCGAGTTCATCCATGAAACCGCGCAAAGTCCGCATCATCTGTTCGGGCGGACCATCGTCTTCGCTGGGTTTGAAGCCGGCATCGGCCAGCGCGGTCAAAACGGTGTCGGACAGCGGGACGCGCGCGTCCGTCAACGCGTTGCACATCATGAACCAGTCCTCGCGCGGGATCGCCGCCTCGTTGCCCAGCGCGGTCAGACGGTTCAGAAACGCATCGATCATGTCGTCGGCCCAGTCCCAGCCGCGGTCCTGGCGATAGCGGACGAATTCAAGCTGCAGCGCCAGCAGGACCTGGTAGGCGAGGATCAGCGTGTCGTCGCGTTTGGCAGCGCCGGCGGCGGCGACCAGCCCGTCGACGATTACCGGCAGGACTTGCGGCGTTTGCTCCAGCCAGCCGCGATCCTCAACGGCGATATCGCCGTCCGACTTACGGGCCATGCGCTTGGCGATCGCCTTCACGCGATTCCGATCAAGCGACGTGGCATCCGGCGGTTCGGTCGGATCGTCGCCGATCAGCGGTACTTCCTCATCGTCATCGCCGAGACCATCAATAAAGCCAGCGAATTCCTCGTCATCCAGATCGACTCCCTCGATCTCCTCGACCAAGCCCTCGACCGCGGTTTCAATGGTCTCAGGATCGCCGGTCCGGCTGACCCGGGTCTGCTTCAGTTCTTCCCTCTCAAAGCTCCATGTACCTTCGACTGTCGCCTGGAACGCCGGATGCACGAACAGGACGCGGAAATGGGTCCAGGTCCGCAGCGCCTCGATTCGCAGCTCGCAGGCGCCGTCGGCCAGTTCGATCGTCTCTTCGGCCAACATGACTCCCGCGGTGCCGGCAGGCCGGTTCGCCGACAATCTTTGCTTGTAGGTCTGTTCCTGGCCGGGGTCGAAGAAGTGGTCGCTCAGCAGCATTTCGGCGAGCAGGATCAACGACTCGTCAACCTCGTCCGGCTCCGGTGCGGGAGGCGTGGTGGTACGCTTTGCCATGGTTGCTTCCCTTCTGGTCCCTTCAGCCTCTGTTACGGATGTCAGCCTACCTTGGTGGGATGAGCGTCCTGTGGGCCGGCGGGTTGAAAAACGCTAGTGCCCGATCGCGGTAAAGCGCGAGTCACGAGGTGACTGCGATTTCCCGCGTGAAGCGGTCATTCAGATTCGAAACACTAGCTCTTTGTGGCCTGCTGGTCTCAGAAGCCCGACGCAAGATGCGACCAACTTCTGGGGCAGGACACTAGACCATTTTCACGCCACCGGGAAACGCGTGCTCCCGGCCGCCGACCGCCTAATCCACCAGCGATGCCAGCTCAGCCCGCAGCGCGGCGATGCCGTCGCCGGTCTCGCTGCTGGTGGACAGCACATGCGGGAAGGCAGCCGCGTGGGCGGCCGCGAGGGCCTCGGTTTCCTGGATCTTCCGCGCCAGCGCCGCGGGCTTCACGCCGTCGACCTTGGTCAGCACCAGCTGGAACGTCACCGCGGCCCGATCCAGCAGGTCCATCACGTCGTGGTCGGCCTGCTTGAACTCGATCCGGGCATCCATCAGCAGCATGACGCGACGCAAGGTCGGGCGGCCGCGCAGGTAGTCGAACATCATGCCCTGCCAGTCGGCCTTGATGTCCTTGGACGCCCGCGCGTAGCCGTAGCCCGGCATGTCAACCAATGTCAGCCGGCCGCCGAGGTCGAAGAAATTCAGTTGCCGCGTGCGCCCCGGTTCGGACGAGGTGCGGGCGAGCGAATGGCGCCCTGTCAACGCGTTCAAAAGCGACGATTTACCGACATTGGACCGCCCGGCGAACGCGATTTCGGTGCCCGCCAGCGGCGGCAACTGCTCCAGCTTCTGCGCACCAAAGAAGAATTGGCATTCGGCCGCAAACAGCAGCCGCCCTTTCTCCAGGGCGGCTTCCTGTTCCTGCTCCGGGGTCAGAGGCTCCGCGATCAAGTGCGGGCCAATGACGGTTTGGCCAGCCGGGTGCGGCGCTGGATCAGCCACTGCTGCAAGACCGACAGCGTGTTGTTCCAGCTCCAGTAGATGATCAGCCCGGCCGGGAACCTTGCCATCATGAAGGTGAAGATGATCGGCATGAACTGGAACAGCTTCGCCTGCATCGGATCGGGCGGCGGCGGATTCATCTTCTGCTGCAGGAACATGGTGAACCCCATGATCAGCGGCCACAGACCGAGATGCAGCAGCGGACTGTACACCGACGGGTCGAACGGC